>CAIYVS010000541.1 GCA_903929655.1 uncultured Bacteroidota bacterium
ATTGGAAGATCAATGGTATCTATATCACTTCAGCAACCGCCAGTTCTTATACAGCCAGTATATCAGGTGTGTATACGGTTTATGAATACAACGGAATCTGCTACACTACATCTGCTCCGGTAACAGTAACTGTTAATCCTTTACCAGCGGCTACGATAACATATCTGGGCAATGGTACATTCTGCCAGGGTGATAGTCTGCTGTTGACAGCAAGTGCAGGTACAGGTTATACGTATGTATGGAAAAATAATGGCATTGTAATATCTGGTGCCACTGCTGCTACTTACTGGGCTAATATGAGCGGTAACTATACTGTAACAGTAACCAGCCCGGCTAACTGCACTGCTACATCTGTTGTATCATCTATAACATCCGTTGTTGCTCCTGCTGCTATTATTACTGCAAGCGGACCTACTAGCATATGCTCAGGCAGCAGTGTAACTCTGTATGCAAGTACAGGCACCGGCCTTACTTATCAATGGAAGTTCAATGGTACTGCGATTCTGGGTGCTACAGCCTCATCCTATATTGCTACTGCCGGAGGTTCGTATACTGTTGCTGTTACTAATACAACCGGTTGTACCACTACTTCTGCAGCCACAGTTATTACCATATTGCCTAGCCCTGTGGCAAACATCACGACAGGCAGTGCCACTATATTCTGTCACGGAGATAGTGTTACACTGTTTGCTAACTATGTACCGGGTCTTAGCTATCAATGGCAAATGAATAATGTGAATATCCCAGGTGCAACTGATTCTGCATTCACAGATACAGCTTCAGGAAGCTTTACAGTGATCGTTTCCAATGGTACTTGTTCAACAGTTTCAGCAGTAGTGACAGTAAATGCAAACTCACTGCCACCAGCCATTATTGCTGTAAGCAATTCTCATGACGTGATCTGCTCAGGTTCAAATGTAGTGTTACAGGTACCTTCTGTTAATGGCTATACATACCAATGGCAGGATACCGGAAGCAATATCTTTGCAGCTAACGCGCCTTATCTGTCTGTATCCGATTCCGGTTACTATAGTGTAGTAATAAGCAATGGAACGGGTTGTACAGTTACCAGCGCAACCGTACATATCACAATTGATACACCATTACATCCTGTAATTGATACACTGGGCAACGGTATATTGTTTACCGGTAGCTCTTATGCAACTTATCAGTGGTATTTCAACGGTGTAGCGGTTAACTATTGGGGTTCTCCTAATCTATATCAACCGCCATACCCGGGCTCTGTAACGGTAACTGTTACAGATACGCTTGGTTGCAGTGGCACTTCTGATGTGTATTCTACCGCTGTTAAAAACGTAATTACAGCTAAGGACATCAGGCTGTATCCTAACCCGGCTACTTCTGTACTGAATGTGGATGCCCCTATCAAGGTGAATATTACTATTGCTAACCTCCAGGGTGTTGTTGTAATGCACCAGGATAATGCAAAAACAATGGATATCACCTCATTGGCAAATGGAGTTTACATGATACAGGTATATGACCATGATAACGCGTTGATTAAAACAGAACGCCTGGTTAAAAACAGCTGGTAATAAATAATCATTAAATAAGTTTTAAAGGGTAGCTTATGGCTACCCTTTTTACATATATGGGATAAAGAGCTTAGATGGCTTTATTTTCTTCTCTTAATTAATACCTTTGCGGATTATTATTCGCCAATTATATATTTTAAAATATACCAACAATGAAAAAGTTTTTCCTGGCCTTCTTTGCTACCTTAAGCATGCTTTCCAGCCGTGCAGATGAAGGTATGTGGATACCCATGCTTATAGGTAAGAATTATGATGAAATGCAGCGTTTGGGTTTGCGCCTCAGCAAGCAAGACCTTTATGATATTAACCACAGCAGCCTGAAGGATGCAATAGTGCAATTTGCAGGCGGCTGTACCGCCGAAATGATATCAGACAATGGTTTGCTCCTCACCAATCACCACTGTGGTTATGGGGCTGTTGCTGCATTAAGCACTGTGCAGAATAATTACCTGGATAACGGTTTCTGGGCGCACAGTTATAAGGAAGAACTACCTGCGCAAGGTATTACCGTGATATTTCTGAAAAGAATGGAAGATGTAACTGAAGAAGTAAAAAAGGAAATAGGCAATGCAACTGGGGAGGAATACAACAAACGCTTTGACACCATCAGGAAACACATAGAGCAGCGTGAGTCTCAAAAAGGTAAATACGTAGCCAACGTAAGAGAATATTTTAATGGCAACCAGTTTTTTCTGCTTATTTATAAAAAGTACACAGACGTGCGCCTGGTGGCCACACCTCCTAAGTCCTTAGGTAAGTTTGGCGGCGATACGGATAACTGGATGTGGCCACGACATACCTGCGACTTCTCTATGTTTCGCGTTTACGCTGATTCCAATAACCAGCCCGCGCCTTATTCTGTAAAGAATGTGCCTTACCATCCTAAAAAATCATTGCCTGTATCTATTAAAGGGGAACAGGAGGGAGATTATGCCATGATATTTGGCTATCCCGGCAGAACCAATCGTTACGAAGTTTCTGAGGGGGTAAGCATGGCTGTTAATGTTGTGAACCCGTCCATTGTTGCTATTCGCGATCTTAGACTCGCCATACTGCACCGCCATATGGCACAGGACAAAGCAGTTTATCTTAAATTGACCTCCCAGTCTGCTAGCATCTCAAATTACTGGAAGTATTATATAGGACAGACAGAACAATTGAAACGTCTGCATGTGGTGGAAAAGAAAAAGAACCAGGAGATGGCATTCACAAAATGGGCTAAAGAAAACAATACCGATGCAGACCTGATGCAGCGTTTTGAGAATATTTATAAAGGATATGCGCCCGTAGCCAAACAGTCTGTTTACTATACTGAATGTTTCCGTGCATCGGCAATAGCAAGATTAGGTGCAGGTCTCGAGCCACTTGCCAAATACCTGGCTAAGAATGAGTATAATAAAGACTCCATCAAGCATTATGCTGCACCACTAAAGGCAGGGTATAAAGACCTTATGAAAACTGTGGATATCGCTACTGACAAGGAGATGTTTGCAGAAATGGCAAAGATGTACTATGACAGTATTCCCAAAGACCAGTTACCCGATATTTATGAAAATGTGATCTTTAAAAAATTTGGGAATGCGGATGACCTCAAGACTTACAACGCATATACAGCATCAGTGTTCAACAATACATTCCTCCTGGACACAGCAAAATTCAAGGCTTTTATAGACTCCCCGACCCTGGCAATGATCAATAATGATCCGGCAATAGAATATGGCATCAGCTTTGTAAAGAGCTATGAGAAAAATACACAGCCTAAGGCAGAAGTATTTAACAATGAAAAGAAAGTGCTGAGCAGGACTTATATACATGACCTGATGGAATGGAAAAAGGACAAGCTTTTTTATCCTGATGCTAATTCCACCATGCGCATCACTTACGGCACTGTAAAGAGTTATGATCCGCAGGATGGGGTACACTATAAATATTATACTACACTGGATGGCCTGGTAGCTAAATACAAAGCTGGTGACGATGAGTTTGACGCGCCCAAAGAGCTGCTTGATCTGTACAAAAAGAAAGACTACGGCCGCTATGCCGATGCCGATGGCTGCCTGCATACCTGCTTTATTACCAATAACGACATAACCGGCGGTAATTCCGGTAGCCCTGTGATAAACGGAGACGGCGAACTGATAGGCGCTGCATTTGATGGCAACTGGGAGGCCATGAGCGGAGATATAGCTTTTGATAAAAAGTATAAAAGAACGATAGTATGCGACGTGCGCTTTATATTATTCCTGGTTGATAAAATGGGACATGCGGATAACCTGATAAAGGA
>CAIYVS010000542.1 GCA_903929655.1 uncultured Bacteroidota bacterium
TCCCGCTGATACCCAAAGAGAGCAAACGCAGAAAAACGCAGATGTATATTGCGAAACGTTTGACAGAGCCCTAGCTCTACCCTGAGATATTCTATGTCAAAGAACTTATGAATTAAAATTTAATATTTATTCAAATTCACAACAAATATACTATCGTGAAAGGGGCGAACCCAAATTTTTCTTTGGAAGTGGCTCTGGGCGCGGGGGAGAATTTGGGAATAGGGTGGAAGGCAAGCTTGAGGCTATGCTATGGTTGTCGGTATTGCTCATGCACCCAGCCGCCCTACATACCTGCATCGGCGAAGATCAGCATGATGCTCGTTGATATCGCTCACACACATAGCTGCCCTACATACCAACGAGGGCGAAAAAATCCTCATCCGGCAGAACGGGATTCTATATGACAATGGATATGATGTAGGGGGATGACTGAGCAGAAAATGAATTTTAGCTTTGTTATATATTTTTTTAAAAAAGAGTTTGTTTTGTATTTTTTTTTCTATATTTGTTGTATATAGAGGCAATGCAAATAAGCTGAGATTAAGATTATAAACGTTACACCATAGGAACAAGATCACATCTTTTGCATTTTCTATATGGAGAGAGGACAATTAGCAAACAGCCAGGAATTTAAGATTTAAGATGCGGCATTTAATGCTTAGCAGGATATTGTATTCATGTTTATTTTTCACCTTTATAATAAACCATCATGAACTTACATTCCCACCCACCAGCGATACAGCAGGCTATCTTTTTGCTAAAAAGACCCTGCAATCCTTTCGCCCTCCTTATTTTTTTAACAAAAAAAATTAACAACATGAAACAGAAATTAAATCGCTGGCATTTATGCCTTTTAGTTCTTTGCAGTTTGGGAATAAACAATGGTTATGGCCAAACGCTACACACCAACAACCACGCACCTACCCAACTTACAAATTCATACAATGGTTACCTGAACTGCGCCAGCTATGATTATGAAGTTACTTGTGGTTGTGGCACGCCAGCCACCTCAGGTATGCTGAAAGCTGTTACCATTGATGATGGCAGTGGCAATTCTTATTTGATAGTTGATGATGGTATAAGTAGCCCCATTACAATCACATTGACAGGCGCAATTACACCCGATGTTATTATAGGTGATGACGTGAATAATATCTCAGGTAGTGGTTATGCCAATGTTGCAGTTGTATATGCTATGCAAAACAGTTCTGCAACTTGTACTACAAATGGCAACGATATTTACCTTGATGTATATGAATTTTCAGGGGTAGGCAGCAGCTTAACTTATAGCAGCAGCAGTCTTGGCAATCTTATATCGCAAGGGCAGGGCACCACTAATACATATCCACATATTGACATTGTTGCACAATATAGTACAGTGTTTGGATATACAAGCCCATTGCCGCTTTGTGATGTTTTTGTAATTGCATATGCCGACCCAGTACAAACATTGAGTGGTGGCTGCAGCGGAACAAACAGCGCTTTTGGCGTAAACCTTTATGAGGCAAGCCTGAGTAGCCCCACAGGCGGTACTTTAGTAGCAGACCCATATAATGCTAATGCCACAGAAATACCAAGCTATGTTGATGTTGCGGCTGTTGAAAGAGCCAGCGGTGATATTGTAGCTATCTTTACTTATGCAGAACAAGGCAATAATATACAGGTAAATGAATATGATTTTAACACTACAACATGGGGACATTCGGATGTGGCTTTTGCAACCAATGTGGCAGATATTTATCCACGAATAGATGCGATAGACAATAAAAGTAACAATGCCCCCGGAGGTGGCAATGCTTATTATGTTATTGCGGACCAACTTACGGGAACGTCACCACTAGCAACGCAATGCATTAGCGGCAAAAACAACACTACGCCATCACCGTTCACCATTTATACTCTCAGTGGCTGGCTTGCAAGTCCCAATTTTTATTCTGATCTTTCGCCAGTGGTCACTTACGGAGCCAACCAAACATATACCGCCGCTTATTATCATGTTGATGGCAATGATGATTTTGTAAGCCAAGGCATTGGTATTACAGGCATACCTAATACTACTAATTATTATACTATAAATTCAGTCCTTTCTCCTATTGCCGCCGGCAGCCCCAAAACCAATGCCATCAGCAGCACTTGTAATAATGATGGCTCTATAAGTACTTCCTATCCACCGCAATTATTTGCCTGCTGGAACCAAACCAGCAGTGGTACCAACTATGTATATGAGAAGGAAGTAGGTAATAATACAGCCTGGAAACAGTCACCCACCCGGGTTATACCCCTAAATAAAGATAACAATTGGACATTATGGCCCAACCCTGCCACCGATTATGTTATTGTAAGTGCTACTTCAACCCTTAATACTAAAAGCAGCTATATCATAAGTGATATAAGCGGCAGGGAATTAATAAAAGAGGATATAAGCACCCAAAACCAACATGTTAACATCGGTGAGCTTGCTAATGGTGTTTATATATTTCATATTTATGAAAATGGAGCAGAAGTAAAAATAATTAAGCTTGCTAAAGAATAATTTTAAATTAATTTATTAAACTGCGACAGTTTTTACTGCCGCAGTTTAATGCTGTCACTTAAATGAGTATGTTTAACAATAATATATGAAAGATTTATGGGATCATTTTTTTTTTAATTATTCCTTTTTAGAGGACAAAGCAGTAAAAAGAAAAATACTATTTATTTTTCTTTTCCTCTTCTTCTCTTTCGTCGAATCGGAGAGTTTTTTATTTGCTCAAATGCCTCTGGCAACAGGGCCAGGAAGCAAAATACTATACATTATATACAGCAATTCTATATATAACTATGACCCCAACCAGCCTGTATCTTCAGTTAATCCGATACTGAACACCATTACATTGCCGTCTAACCCCGCTGGGTTGGCTGTTAGTGATAATTTAAATGCAAGCTCCCCCAGTCCTACTTTTTATGCAATTTCAGTGCTTAGTATCAGTTATCCATGGAGGTTTCACTATTATGACGGAACAAATTGGATAAATACCGGATACTATTGTTCATGTGCTGCAGCTCTAGGTGCAGGTGGTGGTTTTATATTTGACAGGTGTGGATCCAGTATTGAAAAATTTAAAGGTAATGGCAATAGTAATGTAGTCTTATCAAACATAAATTCTGCGAATAATGATGTGGCCGCTGATTGTGCAGGCAATTTTTACATATTAAATGGCAATCCACCACAATGGTTACAAAAATATGATACAACGGGTTCACTGCTGGATTCATTTAACATTGTGAACGGGCCTGCATCTTCATTAACTTATAACCGTGGTCTGGCTATAGTTGGCAATAAGATATATTCTAAATTTAATCAGGGTCTTTGGCAGGGGATACTAATTGGGCATTCTATATATTATAGTCTTATTACATCTGGTGGCATTTTTACCGGAACTGGCGTAACAGACATCTCATCCTATGCAGGATCTGCCTTCAGCAATGTAAAGGCCAGTGCAGATACACTCTATTATTGCAGCGGCGGGCCCGCTGATACGGTATATGCTACGGGACTTGGCAGTTTTACATGGTCTGTGCTGAGCGGGCCGGCAACTATTACAGGCAGCGGCGACACTGTGAGCATTACAACTACTGCTAACTCAACTATACTGCTGAGCAGCAATGCCAACTTCCCTTGCGGAGGCTCCGGTACAGATACTGTGCATATTATTTATGTGCCCATCCCTGCACTATCTTTAAGCAGTAACAGCCCTTTATGCAAGGGAGATAGTTTGCAACTAAGTGCAGGCAGCACCAGCAGCGGGCTGAGCTGGCTATGGACAGGGCCGAATAATTTTACAGACAGCAACCAGCATAGCGGCAGGGCCAATATGACGCTTGCGGATTCGGGATATTACTCAATTACCGCTACTATACATGGCTGCAGCGGGAAAGATTCTTTACTGGTAAATGTAAAACCTTTGCCTGCCACACCTGTTGCAGGCAGTAACAGCCCCATCTGCGCCACAGACACCTTGCTGCTGAACGCTATAGACAGCAGCACAGGAGTGAGTTGGCAATGGACAGGGCCGAACGGATTTAGTGATACCTTACAAAACCCTGTAAGAAGCAATGCTCCTCTTATTGATTCGGGTAAATATATTGTCAAAGCCATACTGAATGGCTGCATTTCTAAACCTGATACTATAGATGTGGGCATTGATCCGCTTATAACACCCACAGTAAGTATCAGTTCTTTACCCGCCATTATACCTGCGGGACATACCGATACTTTTACTGCTAATGCCACTAATTGTCCAAACCCTGTTTACCAGTGGTTCCGGAATAATGTCTTGATACCAGGAGCGACAGGTAATCCATATATAGATACGCTTGGTGCGGGGCAGCATATAAGCGTGGTGGTGCATTGCGGGCCATGTGCAAGCCCGGACAGTGCGGTGAGTAATAGTTTGACAACTACAGGAATACCCCCCGGCCCCCAGAAGTGGGAGTTTGCTGTGTGGCCAAATCCTGTGGGAGAGAGCCTCACCCTATCCCTCTCCGAAGGAGAGGGGACTGCACGAGTGTATAATGCGATCGAGCAGTTGGTTTACAGTAATAAAGTTTACAGGGAAACAATTATTGATACAAGAAATTTTGCCAAGGGGGTTTATTTTGTGGAGGTGATTTATGCTGATGGTGAGAAGGTTGTGAGGAAAATTATAAAAGAGTAGGTAGTCGCGAGCGGGGGATTTCTATTTGGCTGCAAATTTGAGTCTCAGGGGATTTATTTCGTCCTTAATGTTTTTTTTAGAGGCCTCAATGAGAAAGTTCTCATCTCCGCGGCAAAAGCGGGATGAGATATGACGATGCTAATGAGCAGGGAGATGCGAAGCAGAGCGTAAATTCCAAAAAGACAAATTTCAAAAATGTAAAGGGAATTTTCTATTTTGTGGCAAATAAAACCATATATCATGAAAAAGAAAGCACTGCCGTTGCTGGCATTTGTATTGTCTAATTTATTTGCTTTAAAATCTTCCGGGCAGGAATGTTCGGGCTGTTCGGGTGTTAACCAGTCGCCTGTGGAAATTGCAAATGCTATTCCTCTAACGAGGGCTATGAAACTGGATATTAGTAAGAGCAAAAAACCTTTAGAAACTGCTTATGCCCAGGATCCCGTTACCAATAAAGCGATCAATATAGAAGCAGAATTGAGTCATCATGATAAAAGCTATTTTATAACGCTTAATAATATTTCTTACAAGTTTAGCAATGTGCATTTTCACTTGCACTCCGAGCATAAGCTAGATAATAGGTTTTATGATATGGAGGCCCATTTTGTATTCAAATCAGATAAGGCATCAGAGGGGGCTGTTGTTATAGGTATGCTGATAAACAAAGCAAGTAAGGGACATGCCGCTTTTGCCATATTGGATTCGTTGGTGCAGGGCATACAATACACTGCACAAACACTGCCCGACACCAATTCGTACCACTTCAGTTCATCTGTAAATCCCGATGCATTTATGCTTGACAGGTTTTTGAAAGGCGGATACTATTCTTATACAGGTTCTCTTACAACTCCCAAATACTCAGAGGGTATAACATGGATAGTTCTGAGCCAGTCTGAGTATATAGATGCGGCATACTACAATATGTTCAGCACTATACAAAGCAGGTATCAATTTGGTAAGGCCCGCGATCTGCAGCCTATTAATAACAGGATCATTGTAAGTGCCGCGGCCGGTAAGTAAAATGCTTAATGCCGGCTTGGTAATTTATAAACCAGTGCAATAAAATCATTTGTTTGCCAATTCGGCTACAACAGATGGTATATTGCTCATGCCCCAATGATCTGTGTATTTATCATTTTGTAAGCGTATAATATCTGTTACTTCTATATTCACAATTTTATTTGTCGCGGCTGCACCCATAAACTCGCCGGAGTGTATGCCTGTTATGGTTTTCCGGGTGACTACTTTGTCGGCTTCTGCAATTTGGTCGTGTATGGTAACTGTGATGTTGCTGAATGCGGAACGGAGGATGTTTTTAAGAAAGTGTACCATACCTTCAGGGCCATTGGGTGTGCCGGGAGGGGCGGTATGATTGATGCAGTTTTCTGATACCAATGAATAGAATGTATCAAAATTGCCTTGTTCTATGATCTCTTTGTTAAAGCGTTTTACAATCTCTTTGTTTTGTTGTGTAGCTGAATTCATATGTTCTTTACTTTTATAATGTAAAGTTACACAGAGGCTATGATGCTAATGGTTCAAAAGCTATTGATAAACGTTCATTTTTTCTGCCTGGAAATCTTTGGGGCTGAGACCATACATTTTTTTGAAGGATTGGGAAAAGCTGGAATGATTTTCATAACCTACTTTACGGTACACTTCAGCAGGTTTTTCGTTTTTGTATAGGAGCAGGTCCCTGGCGAGTTTCATTCTTTTTTGCAGTATCCATTTGTTTGGGGATGTGCCGTAGATTTTGGTGAAACGCCTTTTGAATGTGGACAGGCTGGTATTGCATAAAAATGCGAGATCTTCGATGCTGATATTATTCGCAATATTGGTTTCAAGGGCTTTGCGTATTTCCATGTCATCAAAATCATTCTTTTTTGCAAGGGGAAAAGATAAAATAGCATGGGGATGTTTTTCAAGCAGGTGAAGCATGAGTTCCTCGAATTTCAGGAGTTTCATTTCTTTTGAAATGGCTTGGCCTGACTGCAGTAAAAGATCTAATGAACTGATGAAATTATAAATGAAAGGGTCTTTAAGAAAAGAAATATAGGGTTCGCTTTTACAGGTGCTTTTCCCTTTTTTATTTTCAATTAAACTATTGTGTTTTATATAAAAATCGGAGATGACTTTGTTATCGAAGAAAATGAGGATGCTTCTGAAATCACGGCCTCCGGGCAGACTTACCGATGCCAGGCAATTGCCGGCGGAAAGGAAATGGAAGGTATCGTCTATTACTCTTACTGTCTTTTCAGCAAAGAGCATGGTCTTCTCGCCGCTGATTACCATGCTTATTGCATTGGTATGCAGGATGCTTTTGCCTTTAAATGTGCCTTCTTTGGCAGTGTAATCATGAATAATGATATGGTCTGTCAATATTTCATTGCCCCGGAAAATATCCTGTGGTAAATTGATTATTTTCATTTTGTATTTTTAAGGCTATACGGCAAAAATAGAGAATGTGACTGAAACCTTGTTACGGACATGTCGTTTCCAGCGGTTTAAGATTTCATTTAAATAAAAATGTTGAAATTTGTAGTGTATGCAATTCAAAATAGAAAGTCCATATAGCCCTGCAGGGGATCAGCCGGAAGCTATAAAAGACCTGGTGGAGGGTGTGGAGCGGGGCGAACAATTCCAGACCCTGCTGGGTGTTACCGGATCGGGTAAGACTTATACTATTGCGAATGTGATACAGCAAATACAACAGCCTGTGCTGGTGCTGACACATAATAAAACCCTGGTGGCACAATTGTATGGGGAGTTCAGGCAGTTCTTTCCGGATAATGCGGTGGAGTACTTTGTATCTTATTATGATTATTACCAGCCGGAGGCTTATATGCCGGTGTCGAATACTTATATAGAAAAGGACTTGTCTATAAACGATGAGCTGGAAAAACTGAGGCTGAGGGCTACATCCAGCCTGCTGAGCGGGAGGCGGGATATTATTGTGGTGGCTTCGGTGTCGTGTATATATGGTATGGGTAATCCTACGGAGTATGCCAATGGGATCATCCGTTTTAATAAGGGGGATAATATAGGCCGCAATCCTTTTTTGCACAGGCTGGTGAATGCATTATACAATCGCAGCCAGGGAGATTTTACGAGGGGTACTTTCAGGGTAAACGGGGATACAGTGGATATTAACCTGCCTTATGTAGATTATGGATACCGCATTACTTTTTTCGGGGACGAGGTGGAGGAAATAGAGAGTTTTGAAACGGATACCGGTAAGCGTATTGGCAAGATGGATAATGCAGCTATATTCCCGGCTAATCTTTACCTGGCACCGAAAGACCAGATGTCGCAGATCATTTACGAGATACAGGATGAAATGAATGCGCAGGTGGATTATTTTAAAAATGTGGGCAAGCCTCTTGAAGCGCAGCGAATAAAGGAGCGTGTGAACTATGACCTGGAGATGATACAGGAATTGGGCTATTGCAGCGGCGTGGAAAATTATTCGCGTTTCCTGGACAGGCGCAAACCGGGAACGAGGCCTTTCTGCCTGCTGGATTATTTTCCGAAGGATTTTTTATTGGTGGTGGATGAAAGCCATGTAACGATACCACAGATCAGCGGCATGTATGGTGGCGACAGATCGAGAAAACTGAACCTGGTGGATTTTGGTTTCCGCCTGCCATCAGCATTGGATAACCGCCCGCTTAATTTTCATGAATTTGAGTCTTTACTGAACCAGGTGATATTTGTAAGCGCCACGCCGGGAAAATATGAACTGGAACAGTGCGGCGGTGTGGTGACAGAACAGGTGGTGCGCCCAACCGGCCTGCTGGACCCGCCTATTGAAATACGGCCCAGCATTAACCAGATAGACGACCTGCTGGATGAAATAGATAAACGGGTGAAAAGCGGAGACCGTGTATTGGTAACAACGCTTACCAAGCGCATGGCGGAAGAACTAGACAAATACCTGAAGCGTATTAATGTAAAATCAAAATACATTCACTCCGAAGTGGATACACTGGAGCGTGTGGAAATACTGAGGGATCTTCGTATGGGGGTAATAGACGTGTTGGTTGGAGTGAACCTCTTGCGTGAAGGTTTAGACTTGCCCGAAGTTTCGCTGATGGCGATACTGGATGCAGACAAAGAAGGTTTTTTAAGGGATGAAAGATCGCTGACACAGATGGCCGGCAGGGCAGCGAGAAATGTGAACGGGCTTGTCATTTTTTATGCTGACAAGATAACAGACAGTATGCAGCGCACGATGGATGAAACTACCCGGCGCAGGGAAAAACAGATAAAATATAATATTATAAATAATATTATTCCAACAACGATCATTAAATCGAAGGAACAGATATTTAAACAAACTTCTGTGCTGGACATCAAGGGATATGACGAACAGAACCCTTATGCTATTCATGACGAAATACAAAGCCTTGCAGCTGAGGATGCCATTGAATATAAGACAGTTGCGCAACTTGACAAGCTGATAGCACAGACCCGAAAAGGCATGGAAAAGGCTGCAAAAGAACTGGATTTTATGGAGGCTGCGAGGTTAAGAGATAAATTACTCCTGTTACAGAAAGAAAAAGAGAAAATAAAATAATACATAGTTATTGACCCAGCCTGTCTTTTTTTCTTAAAAAAATCCTAACTTTAAAGGGCAATTACCCATTGCAGATACTCATTGTTGCCCATTCTTATTTTCTAATTTGTAGGGAGGGGAGCGGTGGTATTTTTATTTTAATAACAGGAAACAAAAACAAAGCAGCAATTTTATAAAAAGAAAAATCATGGGTAAAAAATTATTCTTCTTATCTCTTACGGTATTATCAGCACTATCATATAATACAATAGCTCAGCCTTTACCATGCCCTACACCACCCAATAATAATACGATAACGGTAAGCCCCACTACTATTATTTGTAATGGTGGTTGTGGAAGGATAGGGGCGGCTGCCACAGCCGTCGTGCCATCTACACTTACTTATACTATTGATAGCTTTGTTTATAACCCTTATGCATACAACGGAGGTACTCAATATCAATCGCTTAGTGATGATGTTTACGGACCATTGTTCAGTCTTCCTTTTCCTTTCTGTTATTTTGGTAACAGTTACAGCCAGTGTCTTATTGGCTCAAACGGAGAAGTGGGATTTAAGCTTAGCCTGGCCAATTCTGGTATAACATGGTCAAACGCTTCTATACCTACCACTCAATCAGGCGAAGTTGGAGCTATTCTGGCTCCTTATATGGACCTATACTATCCCGATGGCGGGAAGATATATACGGCAACCTATGGCACTGCACCATGCAGGGTATTTGTAGTTAGTTTTGATTCTGTATCCTACTTTATATCATCTGATTGTCCTACACAATATTGCACATCCCAGGTCGTTTTACATGAATCAACAAACCAGATAGATATTAATATCAAACATAAGGATGTTTGTACAGGGTGGAATAATGGAGGCGCTACGCTGGGAATTGAAGATATTCCGGGAACAACGGCTTATCCTCTACCCGGCAAAAATGGCGTGCAATGGACTGCAGACACCGTAAGCTATAGTTTCCTGCCTTCCGGTACTGCTGGTGGTAATGTTACTTATAAGTGGTATGACCCCAGTAACGTGCTTGTAGGTAATACAGATACGGTTAATATTTGCCCCACTGCAACAGGGTATTACCATGTTATAGCTACCATTTTTTCAGGATGTGATACGTTTACGATCCAGGACTCAGTATATGTAATAATAGGTGGTGGTCCCAATATCAGCGGGTATACTGTAAGACAACCCTCCACCTGTGGCGCCTGCGACGGACAGATCGTTCTTCATGGCTTAAAACCTTTTCAGCCGGATACAATATATTATGCCATAAACGGCGTTAACCAGGCACCTCTTATTATTACAAGCTGGGCAGACAGCACGGTGACCTTAATAAATTTATGTGCGGCTACTTTCAGTAACATAACCGCCAAATATGGTGTATGCTCATCAAACGTGTTACCGCCTATAATTCTTAGTAATCCCCCTATCACGGCTAATTTTTCTTATAATATACTCTGGGGCTGCCATGGAGATACTGTAGTGTATAGTAATCTTTCATCAGCGCCCGGCGCCACGACCATCAATTACCGATGGAATTTTGGGGATGGCCTGATAGATACTGCAACCAACCCATCGCATATTTTCGCCAACCAGGGAACCTATACTACTCAGTTATACATTACGAATACGACCTGCGAAGACAGTTCAAAACAGACGATTGCTTTGGTTCACCCTATCAAGGCTTCGTTTACTGTGAGTAAAGACACGATCTGCCAGCACAGCCAGGTAGATTTTACCAATACGTCGATAGGTAATACTACTCCGTCTCCACCTACCTATTACTGGGATTTTGGGAACGGGGTTACATCTACCGCTACCAGTCCTTCTAATACTTATGATGTAACGGGTACCTATGTTGTAAAACTTGTGGAGACAGATTTTGTTCCTTGTAAGGATTCTGCATTTCATACTATTGTGGTTGACACCATCAGTTACAACTATTTTTCTACCAGTGACAGCGTGCTTTGCCTGGGAAGAGAAATTGTATTTACAGGCTATAATGTTTCTGAAGGACAGACAAGTACCGTGTGGAGTTTTGGGGATGGTACGGTACTGACCAACAGGAACCCGATATCTTATGCATATCCGGCAACAGGGGTTTACCATGTTGTATATACTGCTAATTACAGGGTTTGCCCTGATACTTCATTCAGCAAGGACTTTACAGTTCTGCCTTATCCTTTGGCAAACGTAGGGCCTGATACAGCAATGTGTCCGGGAAGTGGCAATATTGTTATTAATGAGCTTGCTAATGTTGATAACACAAGCGGGGTAACATGGTTGTGGAATACGGGTTCAACTTCGCCGAGCATTACGGCAACAACACCGGGCTGGTATTATGTTACTGTAAGCCTGAACGGATGTACTACAACAGATAGTATGTTTATCCGCAATGATTGCTACCTGGATATACCAAATGTATTTACGCCTAATGGTGATGGTATAAACGATTATTTCCTGCCACGTCAGTTCCTGTCAAGTGGTTTAACTTCTTTCAAGATGGAAATATTTGACCGCTGGGGAGTATTGTTATTCCAGACCACCAATATAGATGGCCGTGGCTGGGATGGCAAATATAACGACATATTACAACCTCAGGGCGTTTATGTGTATATGATGGATGCATCGTTCAAGGATGGCGCTGTGCAGCATTATAAAGGTAATGTTACACTATTGAAATAAGCCTTTCAGAGCCCCGAAGTATTAGGTTCCGGGCTCAAAGAAATAAAAGTAAACGAGATGCTCCGGCTATTGCAGCCGGAGCATTTTTGTTTTCAGTATTTATTAATCGTTGGTTAATTGCTTACAAAGCCATAGTTAAGAGGGCTTAATTATTTCCCATCAGCATTTTGTGTGCGCATCTTTGTGTCAACAAAACAAGGAAGCAAAAACAGAAACAAACAAAAACAGATTAGTATGAGATACGCAATCAATTACACAAAAGCAAAAAAGGATATTATAGCCAAGATATCTATTTACGCTGCCATCCTGGCAAGTATTGTTATTGCAGTTAATTTCTAATCAGCTTTACCCAGATCTCTCTTATCCTCTATATGTAATGAAGGGCCCTTTCCAGGGCCTTTTTACTTTTTTAGAAACGTTGAGAGAATTATCAGGTAATACTTTTAAATACGGTATACCGCAATACCATCTCGAGCAGCAGAGCGATAATTGCAATGAGGGCAAACGGGAAAAATAATTCGGAATAGTGCTTGAAAGAGTTGACCTCGACTTTTGTCTTTTCCATTTTGTCGATCTCTTTATAGATATACGCAAGGGAACTGGAATTAGTGGCGCGGAAGTATTTGCCCCCGGTTTCTTTGGCTATCTGTTTCAGCAGGGCTTCATCTATTTCTACTTTTACCAATACTCTCTGGGTGCCATTAGGTGTTGGTATGGGCATCATGGCTTCGCCTTGGGTGCCTGCGCCTATGGTATATACTCTTACGCCATAAGCCTTGGCTATTTCGAGGGCGGTATTGGGGTCAATGAGACCTGTGTTATTTACTCCATCGGTAAGCAGGATGATGACTTTGCTTTTGCCTTTGGAAAACCTGAGGCGGTCTACTGCTGTGGCAAGGCCCATACCGATAGAGGTGCCATCCACAAGCATGCCGCTTTTTACCTGGCCGATTTGTTCCTTAAGGACATTATGATCGATGGTGATGGGGCACATGGTAAAACTTTCGCCTGAAAAGATGACAAGGCCTATGCGATCAGTAGGGCGATCATCTACAAATTTCATGGCTGCATTCTTGGCTGCTTCTATACGGTTGGGTTTCAGGTCTTCGGAAAGCATACTGCCTGAAACGTCTATACACATTACAATATCTATGCCTTCTGTATCAATATTCTCTGTTGTATTGCTGGATTGTGGCCGGGCCAGGGCAACGGTTAGCATAAAGATCGTAATGAGGCGCAACACAAACAGTGAGGGGCGGAAGCGTACTTTGGCTGTTGGTTTCACTTTCAGGATGCCTGACAGTGTGGTGAGGCGCAAAACA
>CAIYVS010000543.1 GCA_903929655.1 uncultured Bacteroidota bacterium
TCAGCCATGTTTTCAAAGATGGCAGAGGCGCCAGTATTCGATTTCAACAATCCTGATCTGTTCTAGCTATATCGATGTGTAGTGCTAAATAAAAGTTCTCGAAATATTTGATTTATTCCTTCTAAACTAGTCTACTAAGAGTCACAAATCATCCAAAGCCTATGGATAAGCAGCACAACCCCTCCCAACAGCACCACACCCAGCAACCAGAACCAAATGCTCAAAAAATGACACCCCTTGAAGAGACCATTGAATACGAAGAAATAAAATAATATCTTATGCAAAATAAATCTTTCTCAGAAGTAATAAAAGATGATAAACCCGTGTTGGTCGATTTTTCTGCCGAATGGTGTGGACCATGTAAAATGATGGCCCCTATTCTCAAGCAATTAAAAGGATCAGTTGGCGATGAGGTAACTATATTAAAAATAGATGTTGACAATAACCCCGCACTGGCAAGCTCCTACAATATTTCAGGTGTGCCAACACTCATTCTTTTCAAAAACGGACAGGTGCTGTGGCGTCAATCAGGTGTTGTGCCTGCCAACCACTTGATGAATATCATAGAAAAGTACAAGTAGGTCGGCTAAATTGGCCGTAATCCTGCAAACGGTAAATAAAGTACCGGCAGGAATAACAGTAAATAAATACAAGATAAAGATGAAATATATCATTGTCGGCGCAGTGGCTGGCGGGGCCAGTACTGCTGCCAGGTTAAGAAGAATGGACGAGCATGCAGAAATAGTGATCTTTGAAAAAGGGGAATATATCTCTTATGCAAATTGCGGCTTGCCATACTATATAGGTGATGTTATAAAAGACAGGAATAAATTATTCGTTCAGACCGCCACTGCATTCAATAAAAGATTCAATATTGATGTGCGTGTAATGACAGAAGTAACTGCAATAAACCCTGCAGCCAAAACAATAAGTGCCAGGAACCAGCTTACAGGCGCGGTATACGAAGAAAGCTACGATAAATTAGTATTATCACCGGGTGCGGAACCGCTTCGCCCACCTCTTCCCGGCATCAATAGCGAAGGTATTTTTACCTTACGCAATGTTAATGATACTGACTACATCAAGAATTATATTCAACAAAGCGAAGCAACAAAGGCCGTAATAATAGGTGCCGGTTTTATCGGCCTCGAAATGGCAGAGAACCTCCATGACATAGGGCTTGAGGTAAGCATTATAGAAATGGGCAACCAGGTAATGGCACCCGTCGATCTCCCAATCGCTGCAATGGTACAGCAACATATACGTTCCAAAGGCGTAAACCTGCTTTTGAATACAACAGTCAGTGGCTTTGAGCGGGACGATAATGGCCTGAAAGTGTTGCTGAAAGACGGAACTTCGGTTGATGCAGATATTGTCATCCTGTCAATAGGTGTAAAACCAGATACAAAACTTGCACTAAATGCAGGTCTTAAAATAGGAGAGGCCAGGGGGATCCATGTTAATGAATACCTGCAGACTTCAGACCCTGATATCTATGCTGTGGGTGATGCCATAGAATTTACAAATCCTATTACAGGAAAGGCCATGATCACCTATCTTGCAGGCCCGGCAAATAAACAAGGGCGTATATGTGCCAATAATATAGTACTCGGTAATGTGCAGAAATACAATGGCTCAATAAACACAGCTATCGTAAAAGTTTTTGACATGACAGTTGGAACTGCCGGAACTGCATCAAAACATTTGAAACTTGCCAACATCAAACATATTGTCTCCACTACTCATAATGGTTCGCACGCAGGATATTACCCCGGCTCGCAACAAATGACCATCCAGGTAGCATTCTCTCCTGAAGGTGGACAATTATTAAGTGCACAGGTAGCAGGTTATGAAGGGGCCGATAAACGATTGGATATTTTAGCCTCCGTTATCAAAAGAAATGGCAGCATTTATGACCTCATTGAATTTGAGCATGCCTATGCCCCTCCCTACTCTTCAGCTAAAGACCCGGTGAACATGGTAGGTTTTGTAGCTGAGAATATTTTGATGAAAAGGCTGAGTGTTTTTTACTGGGACGAATTTGATAAGATCAAAGCTGACGACCTGCTGCTGGATGTAAGGACAAAAGAAGAATTTCTTAGCGGGAATATAAATAATGCAATCAACATTCCTGTAGATGAAATAAGAAGCCGGCTTAACGAAATTCCTAAAGACAAGAATATATTCATTTATTGCGAGGCTGGGCTTAGAGGGTACCTTGCCCAGAGGATATTAAAGCAGAATGGCTTCAATAATGTCCTTAACCTTTCCGGTGGATATAAATTATGGAAGGCATGTACAAGTGAGACACAATTAACACCAACATTGCAAACAGTTTAAACAAAAAAACATGAAGAGTATATTATCAATCGCCCTTTTATCGCTGTCATTTCATATGGCTTCATGCCAAAGCTCAGGTAGCAATCAGCAAAACAGCGCCAATGCACAAGCCACTGTTAACCGTTCGATCCCGGTCGATGAATTTGAAAAGAAACTTTCATCTGTTGCAAATGTGCAATTGATAGATGTAAGGACGCCTGAAGAATATGCAGGAGGGCATTTGAATAATGCAGTTAATATTGATATCAGGTCTGCAGATTTTACGGAGCAGTTGAACAAACTTGACAAGACCAAACCTGTGCTCGTATATTGCTTATCAGGTGGTCGTAGTTCTGCTGCTGCAGGTAAAATGGAGGAAATGGGATTTTCGGAAGTTTACAATATGGAAGGTGGCATTATGAAATGGCAAAATGCAGGCAAATCCATGGATGCCGGTACTGCAAAACCCAAAGCTCCCGGAATGACAATGGATGAATTTAACAAAATGCTTAACAGCGAAAATTACGTATTGGTAGATTTCAATGCTAAATGGTGCGAACCATGTAAAAAAATGTTGCCATATTTAGAGGCATTGTCTATCAATAAGAAAGATAAATTGTCTCTTGTCAAAATAGATGCAGACGACAATAAAGAACTACTGAAGCAGAAAAATATATCAGATATTCCCTACCTTGAACTTTACAAGGGCGGTAAATTGGTGTGGAAACACAATGGCTTTATTGAAGAAAGCCAGCTGCTCAGCGAAACGAAATTATAATATCTGATGATCAGTGCGAATATTCTTTTTATCCTTTTGGCCATAGGGATGGTAGCAGGAATACTTAGTGGAATGATTGGTTTGGGTGGTGGCATTATTATGATACCCTCATTGGTTTTTTTACTTTCAATGGACCAGAGAATGGCACAGGGAACCAGCATTGCAGTAATGCTGCCGCCAATTGGTTTACTTGCCGCATATACTTATTATAAAGCAGGCTATGTAAATATAAAATATGCTTTGATAATGGCTTTCGCTTTTATAATAGGCGGCTACCTGGGTTCTAAATTGGCATTGAGTATACCTGTAAATGTGGTGCGGAAAGCATTCGCAGTTTTGGTGATTGTAATAGCTCTTAAAATGTTTTTTACAAAATAGATCCGCATCCTGTTTTCTTTGGCTTAAGTAATGTTTTCCGTTTTCTTTCAATAATCGATCTATGACAAAAAATTTCTGGGACGAACGATTTGGCGCCAAAGAATATATTTACGGTGAAGAACCAAATATTTTTTTCGCTGAGCAGATCAATAAACTGGAAGCAGGCAGTATCATCCTGCCATGCGAAGGAGAAGGCCGAAATGCAGTGTATGCAGCAACACGGGGATGGAATGTAAAAGCTTTCGATTCAAGTGATGCCGGCAAGGCAAAGGCTTTAAGGCTTGCCGATAAGAAAAATGTGACAATTGATTACCAGGTAGAAGATGCAGTGAATATATCATATCCCGAAAACAGTGTGGACGTAGTTGCATTTATTTATTCCCATTTCCCGCCCGCGATCAGAAAGAATATTCACCAAAAGGCCAGCCAATGGTTAAAACCCGGAGGGAAAATGATTTTAGAAGTATTTAATCCAAATCAATTGCAGAACAATTCCGGCGGCCCTAAAGATCCATCCATGTTGTACACTGAGGCTATTATAAATGAAGACTTCAAACAGCTGAACATAGAATTACTTCAAACCTTACAAGTCGAGCTTAATGAAGGCAATTTCCACAAAGGGAAAGCCGATATTATCAGGTTTGTCGGGACTAAAAAATAGAATATCACATATATCCCTGTTCTCCCTAAACCTTTATAAATACACTTATAACAATTTAAAATACAAATCTCCATCA
>CAIYVS010000544.1 GCA_903929655.1 uncultured Bacteroidota bacterium
GATCTTGTATATCTGCACGGTGTATAATGGTGATGTAAAAACCACCTCGAAGTTTGTTGTAAACCATTGACGCAAGACTTTGCTAACCCCGTATCTGCCCCAGCGCATCAACTAGTGCATCTAACTCAGCAGTAGTGGTATAAACATTGGGTGTGATGCGGCAACCATGCACACCGGCCTTATCATTGTCTATGGCTACCGTATATATTTTATATTGTTTCAGAAGGGTGCTGGCGAGATCAGCGGGCTTCATTCCTTTTACGCCTACATTGGCTATGGCGCAGGAGCGAGCCGGATCAGAAGGTGTGTATAAAACAATATGCGGCATATTGCGCACTTTATTGGTCCAGTAATTTTGCAGATAACGTAGTCTTGCTTCTTTTCGTTCTGCCCCAATATTCTGATAGTAATCGATAGCATCTGCAATAGTAAGATCTGTGGCTACAGGTATGGTGCCTGTATGGTTCAGCCGGGCAATATCGTCCTCCTTTTTGCTACTGTCTGCAAACAAGGGCCAAAGTTTAGGTATGTATTTTTTCTTTACGTGCAGCATACCGGCTCCCAGCGGCACAGAAAGCCATTTATGAAGGCTGCTGGCATAAAAATCGCAGTTGAGTTGTGAAATATTGAATTGGATATGAGCGAATGCATGAGCGCCATCTACCATTACAGGCACATTCCGGTCATGGGCCATATCGCATATTTTCCGCACAGGCAATATCTGGCCAGTTATATTCACCATGTGGCATATCATCAATAATCTTGTGTTAGGGTTGATGGCATTGGCATAAAGCTGCACTATTTCATCATCATTTTTAGGATCTGCGGGAAGCGAAACTATTTTATTCACTACCCCATAACGTTTAGATACCTGTTTAAACATGTCCAGCATGGCGCCGTAATCCTGCTCAGCCATCACGGCCTCATTCCCGGTTTCCCAGCCCATGCCGCTTATAACCAGGTCTAATGACTCTGTGGTATTTCTTGTAATAATGAGCTCTTCGGGCGGGCAACCGGCGATCTCTGACAATTTCAGGGCAGCGGTCTTTTTATTTTCAAACTGCACAGTGCGCATGTAATAAGCCCCTTCCAGGTTCACCTCGCATATATGCTCCATGTATTTCTCCAGTATCTCCTGCGGCTGAATGCAGTAATAGCCATTCTCCAGGTTGATATAGTCTGGCTTAAGTTTATATCCTTTACGTATAGTCTCCCAAAAATCCGCTTCTTTCGCAAGGTCTTCAGGAGCCATATCTTTTGCAGATTCCAATACTTTGCCTAATGCAGAAAAGCTTAGCAGGCTTCCTAAGCCAATGAGGGAAGTATGTTTTAGAAATGTGCGCTTGTCCATTATGAGGCATCTTGCTTTTTACCAAATTTAAGATATTTAGACGATAATTATTTTACATCGATGCATACATAAAAAAAGTCCCACAAATGCGGGACCCTTATTTATCACCATGAAAAAAGAATGTTGGATTAAGGCTGGGTGGCAGTGTACACTACATTTGCAGTGTAAGTACCTGCAGGGTATGCAAAACCGGGTGTAGCTTCATACTGTACTGAAAATGTCTGGTTACCGCCGCGTGCACATCCTGAAAGAATAGTAGCTGCAGAAGTAGAAAGATCGGTAAAGGAGCTGTTGTAAGTCCCCTGCACGGCTCCTCCGGTAGAGTTAGCTGTCACCATTATGTTCAGATCTGTTACAGGCATGGCCGGAGCGGGTGTAACTGACCCTGAATAAGTAAAATTAGCGGCATTGGCATTTACTGTAATATTGAAAGGCATGTTGGATTGTACTTTCAATTGCTGTGCAGACGAAGTAACACCGTTGGTATAATCAGCTACAGTAGAAAAAGGAAGGGACAATTCAGACCCTGTGGCGTTCCCGGTAGAAACGAAAGTGATCGCAATAGCATTAGAAAGACCAAGGCCTACACTCTGGTTGGCATTACTGCTAACACCAGTGGGATTACCATGGTTGTGATTATTCTTAGCACTTGCAGCAAGGCTGAAAATAAAAATTGCGGCAGAGAGTATTATAATCTTTTTCATTGTTTGTTTGTTTTTGTTTGTTTAAACCTCTTGTTTTTGCCTGGCCTCGTAATAGTGTCATTTGCTTATTGACTACACAAAGATGCGACAGGAGATGAGTACTTGGCGAGTTTAAACCACCGTTTAACAACCCCTTCATAAACCGTTAACAGGCCATTAAGATTAAAAATTACACCTTCTAATATTCAAAAAACTATACAAAACAAATAAACTATATTTGTTTTGACCAGGTTCTCAAAAAAATTAAAAACTAAAGAAATATACTAATTTCAGAACATTGTTAGTTTATAAAAAGAGAATTACAAAATGATAAAGGATGACTTAAAGTACAAAATTATTGATTGTGCAATTATCTTGTCCTAAATCCTGTAAATCCTGATTATTTTAGCGTTATGAAGTATTTGCTCCTTGTCCCGTTTTTATTGTTAAGTACTACGTTTGCCTTTGCCCAGAAATACTGGCAGCAGGAGGCCGATATAAAGATTGATGTAAAACTGAACGACACCACTCATTTTCTCAGCGGGTTCGAAACTATTGATTATACTAATAATTCTCCCGACACACTTAAATATATATACCTGCACTTATGGCCTAATGCTTATAAACATGACCATACGCCATTTGCCAAACAGATGGACCTGAATCGCTCAACTGCGTTTTATTATTCAAAACCTGAAGACAAAGGCTATATAGAGGGCTTATTATTTAGTATAAACGGGCAGAATGTAGATTTTAACAGTACGGATGACGTGCCTGATATAGCAAGAATCGACTTAAATACCCCACTGCTGCCCGGCAAGAAACTGACTATTACAAGCCCGTTTAAGGTAAAGATACCGAAGGTTTTCTCCAGGATGGGACATTCAGGACAGGCCTATTATATATCTCAATGGTTTCCAAAACCCGCAGTTTACGACCGTAAAGGCTGGCATCCTATATCTTACCTTGACCAGGGCGAATTTTACAGCGAATATGGCAATTATGATGTTAGCATTACCCTGCCACGCAACTATATAGTTATGGCCACAGGCGATTGCATGGACAAAAATGAAGAGGCCTGGATGGACAGCCTGGCATCAGCCCCCTACCCTTCGGATACATTGTATGAGGACAGCTATCCAAAAAGTGACCCTGTTTTAAAAACCATACATTTCCATGAAGAAAACGTGCATGATTTTGCATGGTTTGCAGACAAGAGATGGATTGTACGTAAAGACACAGTGGTATCGCCGGGAAATTCGCAATTAGTCACTACCTGGACCGCCTTTCTTCCGGAACATAAAAAACAATGGATGAAGGGTACGGACTACCTGAAGGAAACCATTAAAAGCTACGGAAATAATGTAGGCCCCTACCCTTACAAAACCGTAAAGGCCGCGGAAGGCGATCTGCGGGCCGGCGGAGGTATGGAATACCCTACTGTTACGATTATTGATAAAGCTGCAATTTCGCAATTACGGACCACTATTGTGCACGAAGCAGGGCATAACTGGTTTTATGGCATGCTGGGAACTATGGAGCGCGACCACGCCTGGATGGATGAAGGGATCAATACTTTTTATGAGCAAAAAACAACCAGTTCTCACGACTCCACAAGCAAATCAGAAAAACGAACAGACAAACTTATTTATGCCATTCTGTTCGAGCATATGGCTACCAATGAAGACCACGCCATAGAGCAAACCTCAGCCAATTTTACCACACTTAATTACGGCCTGGATGTCTACTATAAAACAGCCATGATGATGCGCTGGCTGGAACAATACATGGGCGAAAAAGATTTTAAATATGCTATGCAGGACTATTTCAACACCTGGAAATTTAAACATCCTTACCCGGAAGACCTGCAAGCTATATTGCAAAAACATACCAGGAAAAATATAGACTGGTTCTTTACAGACGGGCTCAGCACTGATAAGAAAATAGATTTCTCTCTTAAAAAAACCATCCATAGTGATGGGAGTACAGATATTTTAATTCATAGCAAAAATAATATCAATGCCCCTGCTATCGTTGATGTGTATGATAAAGACAGTTTATTGACAAAGGTTGTTTCAGACCCTTTCAGAAACTCGACTAGCATAACGCTTCCCGCTTCTTACAGTTCATGGACCAAACTAAAAGTGGACAACGTAATACCTGATGCCAAAACAGCAAACAATACATGCCGGCGTAAATTGTCTCTCTCTTTATTTGAGGGACAACTTTTCTTTGGGCAGAACCGCGGTGACAAGGAGAAAATATTTATGTCGCCGGTTGCAGGTTATAATGTATATGATGGCGCTGAGTTCGGGCTTTTATTTCACAATCTTACTATACCCGAAAACCGCTTCCGTTTTGCTATTATGCCCATGTATGCCTTCAGTTCCAAATCCTTCGTTGGTGCGGCATCAGTAGGCTATGCATGGTATCCCGAAAACCTGTTTAAGGAAGTATTACTGCAGGCAGATGCAAAGACCTATCATTTTAATGAATTCAAACAGGCACTGTATGGCAACTTACTGCAGGGATATACTAAAATAGCGCCTTCATTGAATATCAGGTTTAATGAACACGACCTTTTGAGCACTGTAACACGAACACTTACTATAAAGGCATATAGTATTACTGAAGACGCTATTACTTATCTGCCTGCCTGCCAGGGAGAGGCGAGCCTAAAACAAGAACAAAAGAATTATGGCCTTTTAAGCTACACACATCGCAACGACCGCACCTACAATCCTTTCAGCTACAGTGGGGAAGGACAGCTTGGCGCAGATTTTGCTAAAATAGGTATTATAGGCAATGCCCGTGTGGATTATAACAAACCCGGCAAAGCGCTTGCGGTTCGTGCATTTATAGGCAAATTCATTGCTATAAATAATGACCCTACTGTTGCACAACGTTATTATCTTAATACTTCTTACAGCGGGAATAATGACTACTTATATGACGGTACTTATATGGGCAGAAATGAAATAAACGGAAGAGCGGCGCAACAGATATCTATACAGGAAGGCGGTTTTAAAATACCTGTACACAGCAACGTGGGGCAAAGCAGCGACTGGCTGGCAACACTTAGCCTCTCATCCGATCTGCCGATACCAAAGCTGCCCTTACGACTGTTTGCTGATGCGGGGCTGGCACCTAATCCCTCGCCCGGCATACAAAACCCTAATGAAACAAAATTTCTTTATGATGCGGGAGTGGAGGTATACATTATTAAAAATGTGGCATCCATATATATTCCCATCGTAATGAGCGGCGATTTCAGGGATTATCTTAGTGCGGCATATGGCAGCAAGAATGTATTTTTAAGAAGTATCAGCTTTTATGTACAATTACAAAATCTCAACTGGCTAAAAGCGCCGTCAAGAATTATAAAAATATCAACCGGGGGATAGAAAGCGAGACCTTCCCATGGGGTGAACGAAGCAGGAGGCTTCGACCCGTTATGAAATGTTAAAAAGCAATATCAAATTCACCTTCTGTAATATGTACTATTGTACCTTGCTGATTAACTGCATCAAATAAGAAATTGCCAGCTACTATATTGTTGTTATAGTAAGTGATGGTAATTGTACCAGTATGCACAGAATCTGTATTGAACTCATCATAATTGGCCGGATAAACACCTGTATTATCTACATACATTGCTCCTAAACGGCCATTGCCATTTGAATAAGCAACATTTAAAGAAAATGTGCCCAAGCGTAAAGAATCAACTAATTGAATATTGATTCCCAACTGGTAATTCAAACCCTTATCGGTAGGATTTTTAGCAGCAATCAACAGATTGCTATCCGGCTTATCATATGAACACCACA
>CAIYVS010000545.1 GCA_903929655.1 uncultured Bacteroidota bacterium
ACGAAAAAATAAAAACAACCGAAGCAAAAGCCAAAGAATTGAGGTCCATTGCCGAAAAAATGATTACAAGGGCAAAGAATATAAATTTGGCAAACAGGAGATTGCTCGCCGCTTCGCTTACTCCCAAGCTGACAAAAAAAATTATAGATGAAATAGCTCCCATGTATAAAGACAGGCAGGGAGGATACACGCGAATCATGAAATTGGGTCCGAGAAATTCAGACGGAGCCAAAATGGTCATAATAGAATTAGTGAAATAAAAAAATGGCAAAAGTAAAGAAAATAGAAAAAATAAACAGGAAAATAATCACGGTTGACGCGGACGGGAAATCGCTTGGCAGACTGGCTGATTGATATTACTTTACTGACTGCGCGGACTGTGGAGCATCTGAACATCAAACCGAGGATCGCGATGTTGTCTTATTCTAATTTCGGGAGTTCGGAGTCGCCGGAGGCTATATTAGTGCGGAATGCGGTTGCGAAGATCAAGGAGCGTCACCCGGAAATTATTATTGATGGTGAGGTGCAGGCGGGGGTGGCTTTTAATAAAGATATTTTGAGAGAGAATTATCCGTTCTCTGATTTGGTGAATGAGTCGCCGAATGTGCTGATCTTCCCGAACCTGGCTGCGGGTAATATTGCTTATCATTTGTTGCAGGAGGTGGGCGGTGCTGAGGCTGTAGGGCCTATATTGATCGGGTTGCGGAAGCCTGTGCATGTGTTGCAATTGGGTAGCTCTGTGAGGCAGATAGTAAATATGGTGGCGATAGCGGTTGTGGAGGCACAGGTGAAAAATGCCTCAATATGAAAATGGCTCAATTGCTCAATGAGGAATGTGAAAATGTGCAAATTTGAAAATTTGAAAATGTGGGGATGGGATGATTTAATGATTGGTTGAATTGTAGAATAGAGAAATTAAAACATAATGACAAGCCGCATGGCGGCTTGTTTCAATTTAAATATTAAAGGTTGAAAATAGCTATTATTGGTGCGGGGGCGGCGGGGTGTTTTGCTGCGGCTAATATTCCTTTGAAAGAGGGGGATGAAATTGTGATGTTCGAGAAGACGGGGAGGGTATTGCAGAAGGTGAAGGTGTCGGGCGGGGGGAGATGTAATGTTACGCACGAGTGTTTTGAGGTATCTGAACTCTTGGGGAAATACCCGAGGGGGAAGGCTTTGTTAAGAAAGAGTCTATACCAGTTTACTCCGAAGGATACTATTAAGTGGTTTGAGGACAGAGGGGTGAAATTGAAGACGGAGCATGACGGGCGGATATTTCCTGTTACAGATGATTCGCAGACTATCATTGATTGTTTGTGGGGGGAGATGATGCGGAACAAGGTTATGGTGTATTATCATAAATCTGTTGAAAAAGTTGAGAAAAGAGAAAATCAATTTTTGATCCATTTTGCCGATAAGTCTGAATTTGTTGCTGATAAGGTATTGATAGCCAGCGGTGGTTTTCCGAAGAAGGAGCAGTATAAATGGTTGGAGGAATTGGGGCATAGTATTGAGCCGCCGGTGCCTTCTTTGTTTACGTTTAATATGCCGAAGCATCCAATCACAGAATTGATGGGTGTGAGTGTGGCTGATGCAGGCATAAAGATACAGGGCACTAAAATAAGTGAACGTGGTCCTTTGCTGATAACGCATTGGGGTATGAGCGGGCCGGTAGTATTGCGCACTTCGGCATATGCTGCGAGGGAATTGCATGAGCGGAAATATGATTTTCAGATATTGGTGAACTGGCTGGGGGCGACGACTGAAGCTGAATTGAAGGAGACGTTCTTATATTTAAGGAGGGAGCAGGGAAAACAGTTTGTGCAGCAGAAGAATCCTTTTGAGCTTCCGAAAAGATTGTGGGAGTATATCATTAAAGATTGTGAGGTAAAGGCTGATACACGTTGGGGTGATCTTCCAGCCGGGCAACAGAATAAATTGACAGAGCATCTTTTAAGGGATGTTTATCATGTAAAGGGCAAGACTACTTTTAAGGATGAGTTTGTGACTTGCGGGGGGATTAAACTGACCGAGGTGAATGCACAGACGATGGAGAGTAAGCTGGTGCCGGGTTTGTTCTTTGCAGGGGAGATATTGGATGTGGACGGGATTACGGGTGGATTTAATTTTCAGCATGCATGGAGTAGCGGGTGGATAGCTTCTAAAGGGTTGATAAGTTAAAAGGTTAAAAAGTTAAAGGGTTAAAAAATGGAACGTTTGGGTAAAGGCATTATTATCCTGGGTGTCGTTGTCGTTATCGTGGGTGTTGTTGTCTGGCTTTTTGGTGACAAGCTGCGTTTCCTCGGCAGGTTGCCGGGGGATATAAGGATCGAGAAAGAAAATGTGCATGTTTATATTCCTATCACTACTATGATACTGCTAAGTGTATTGCTGTCTGCTGTTTTGTGGCTGGTGCAGAAGTTGATGAGATAGCACTAAATGCTTTTGATCTTTTCTATGAACTCATCTTTTTTCCTGAATGATACGGGTAGTTCTTCGTGATTACTCATAATGACGCCTATTCCATCTGTTTTTGTGACTTTCTCTATGTGGTTGATGTTTATAAGGTAAGATTTATGAATCCTGAAGAAATTATGGGGCTGGAGTATGTCATCAAAGTCTTTTAATTGTTTGGACACAATGTAGTGCTTGCCGGCCTGCAGATAAAAATGTGTGTAGCTGTCGTCTGCTTTGCAATAGATGATGTCTTCAATTTTTACAGGGTAGTATCCCTCCATTGTGGACAGGATGATCTTTTTGAAGGGGTTTGCTTCATTGATCATTGTTTTAAAAAAGTGGTATTTACCTGTATTGTTTTCAGTTTGGCTATGGTGTTTCTTCTTTATTTTCTCTATAGCTGATTGTAATTCGGATATTCTGACGGGTTTTAATAAATAATCGAGGGCGGAGAATTTGATGGCTTTTATGGCATATTCCTGGTAGGCTGTTACAAAAATTACTTCAAAGTTGATCTCGTTAAATTTTTCGAGTAGCTGAAAGCCATTGCTGCCCGGTATTTCTATATCGAGGAATACCAGGTCGGGTTCTTTTTCTTTAATAAGACTTTCTGCATCTGCAATATTGGTTGCAGTGCCTACTATTTGCACGTCTGTGCAATAATTATTTATCAGTTCGCGGAGGGCTATTATACCTCTTTCTTCATCATCTACAATAATTACTCTTATTTTCATGTTTGTATGTTATAATGGAATTTGGATTTCTACAATTGTTCCTTGTTTTTCGCTATTAATGCTGCTTTTATCGGTTATCTTGACTGAGCCACTTTGCCCTTTCAGGTTTTTGGTCAGTTTCAATCGTTCTTCAAGTAGTTTTAAAGCTGTTGATTCTTTATTTTTGCGTAAAGAATTTCTTTCATCCTTTCCTGAATTTATTCCAATGCCATTGTCATCTATTGTGGCTATTAAAAAGCCGTTTTTTCTGTAAATTTCAAGGTTAATAAGCCCCTGCGTCTTAATGGATGAAATGCCATATTTTACTGCATTTTCAAGTATGGGTTGTAAAAGAACCGGAGGGATGTTTATCTCGTCTTGCTGCAGATTTTCATCCAGTTTAATTTTATATTCAAACCTGTTGTTAAAGCGTATTTTTTCGAGCTGCATATAGCGGTCCAGGAATTGAATTTCTTCGCGAAGTGTGATAAATGGTTTCCTGGAGTTCTCTAATATTTGCCGCATGAGCATAGCAAAATCGCTCAGGTAGTTCAGGCCTTGTTGTTCTTCTTTTACCAGGATCAATTGCTGCACTGTGTTTAATGAGTTAAATATAAAATGAGGGTTCATTTGGGTAGCCAGGCTTTTGTTTTCAAGTTCTGTTATCTTTCTGTTTAGTTCATTTTCCTCTTTTACCCTTTTTTGTATATGCTGTATTCTTTTGTACACGATATAATATACAGAACAAAGAATGACCAACACAATAGTTATGCGAAAAGAGGTGGCCTGGTACCACAATGGATTCACTTTTATAGTTAATAAGACGGGCAAACTCCAGGAACTGTTAGGTTTTTTGGCCCTGAATAATAAGGTATGTGAACCTGGGGTGAGCGTAAAAAGGGGGATGTCTGTAGACAAGGTTTTATGCCAGTTTGTTTCGTTGGCGAATTTATATTGATATTGAATGTTTTCAGGAGATTGAAATGATACTGCTGTAAAACTGATATTGATAAAGCCTTTGAAATAGTCGAACGAAATATGATCTCCCGGATCGATCTGGTACTTATCGTCTTTTTTGAAGCCGGTTACGTATACACGCGGGGGGGCTGTATTGAATTTGAGATCGCTTATTTTTAAAATATTGGTACCTTCTGCAGTCGCTACATAAACAAAATTATTAAAAGTATAGATGTCTTTTATGTCGTTGGATGCGAGGCCAAAATCTGAGGAAATATTGTTGTATAGCCTGAAAGTATTTTTGTCAATCACAGAGATGCCTTTATTTGTAGCGAGCCAGACGAACTTTTCATCATCATACAGTTTCTGACAAATATCGCTCATTATATTATCTGTCTTTGCTGTTATGTGCTTTAGTATTTTATCGTTTTTAATGATAAAAATGCCATTGCCATGAGTAGCAACCCATAATATATTATTGACCATTTTTAAGCTGCTGACTTGTGTTTTTAATATTGAGTCATCGAGAATAGTTTCCGGAACTCCCCTGACAAGCTTAAATAGTTTACTTGTTGTGCCTAAATAGTATACAGAATCCGATATTACGGCGATTGCAGTGAATTTAATGCGATGTTCGAGGCTGTTGTTGATTATTGTAAATTTATTATTGACCCACTTTAAAACCCTGGCCTGAGAACAAAACCAGATGCCTGTGTCCCCCTCGTTTGCATAGCTCTTATACCCTTCGAGTAAATGAGGGGAGTATTTTGTTTTATTATTGGTGGCAATATCATACTGATACAGACCTTCATCGCAGCCAATGAAGATTTTTGAATTTTTGTATGGTATTATATCTATAATCCTGTTAAACCTACGCGATGAAAGTTGTTTTTTATAAATGATACCATCACCGTATGTAATACTTATATTACCGTTATTGCCGCCACAAACTATTATTTTTTTGTTTTGATAAGCGAGCGCTTTTATGCTGAATGTATTCTGAGTGGGCAATGTTGTAAACAAACCGGTATTGTTTTTTAGAATAAATACACCGTTATTATGTGTAATAAACCATAGGTTCCCTTCATCATCTTTCATCATGTTTGTTACCATTTCCCCAAGCAGCATGTTTTTAGACTTTTCACAATTGCCCGAATGAAGATCAATTTTTAATACGCCCTGGCAATCGGTAGCTAGCCATAAATTATTTTCGTCCCTGAAATAAGAGAGCAATTTTGATTTTACACCCATTTCATTAAGATCAAACAAGTTTAAACCAATATTCATTTTATAAGTGGCGAAGCCCTGATCTGTCACAAAAAACATATCATTTTTTTTGTACTGGTCTTTTAAATAAGTACTGAGGATGAGGGGCTTGGCTACAGGTGGAAATTTACCTATATAGCTAAGTTTGTTGCTTAGGAGATTTAAAAGATAGATATCATTTGTAGCAGAATTTGTGACAAATTTTTTTACAGAATCATGTTCGTTGAAAATGTATGAGGTAATGTAAAAGTCATTATGATTTATTTCGGGAAATGGGGACTTTACAGTGGTTATGAGTGTGTCGCTTATTTTTAATGTTTCCCCGATAGAATTTGAAATCCAGATAGTTCCGTTCTTGTCTTCGAGGCAAGTGAGCAGAAATGCGCCTGCTACAGGGTAACGAAGCCAGGCTGTGTTATCGCTGTTATACATTCTGCCGGCGAAATAAAATGAGAGTTTTCCGTTATAACTGAGAAACCAGATTCTTCCTTTTGAATCTTCGTAGCATTTAAATATCTCATTATCTGCAAGGCCTTCATTTATTGTGAAATTTTCGAAACGGGCGCCATCATAGCGGCTGACACCGGTTTCGGTACAGAACCAAATAAAGCCTTTTACATCCTGCATGGCATAATAGACCGTGCTGTTGAGCAGCCCGTCTTTTACAGTAAGATGGGTAAAATTGATATTATCAGCATGCGTTGTAATGCTGCAATATAATAGTGCGATAAGAAATGCTCTTATCCTTTGCATGGTGTGCTACTGTGTCCGGGGTTTCGAGGATGATAACCGGGGCTTTCTTGTAGTTAAAAGCTTTTTCCGGTTGGGTAGTATAAATTTAAATAAATCCGGCTATTGTGCGGATTTATTTCAGGTTGGGGCAGATGCGGATGTTGAGGCTGTCTGAAACATAGTCCAGCGAAGCCTGGTCTATGACGCGCTCGGGGATGCCGCATATGGTAAAGCCGCCGGGTACAAATAAGCTGTCCGCACCGGGGTTAGTGCTTGCAGGCAGGCTGATATGCAGTTCTTCAAGGTTTTTAATGTCGAAGCGTACCCATTGGGTATCGTCGGACCAGGAAGAGCCCATGACACCGAGGAGTTCCATAATGCAGCGGGAGTAGTAGCATTGGTTATTGGGGTTATAGGCTATGCGCAGTATCTCGCTCATATAAGCCTGGGGCACGATGAACTGGCCCCCGTCTTTCCGGCCAATGGCACCGTTGCTGGACGCAAAATATTTATCCCTTATGGCACGTGGCACAAGGCAGGAGCCTATATGGAAGGTCTGGTCGATAGTGAAATTGGTAAACTTGTTCTGGCAGCAGGGTGTTTGCTGCGCAAGGAGGTTAAGAGATACACTGAGGGATACAAATAAAATTAAGAGGTGTTTCATGAGTTGTTTTTTTGAGATGCAGTAAATATAGAAATTTCGGTTAGGAAATAGTAAAATAATCGGGTGTTTATAGTTGTTATAGATCATTTTATGTCATTCTGCTTAGCAAGCTGTATACAATTTGACAAAAGAATGCTAAGAGGTGATTGCCCAGTTAAAGGAACCGGATTGCTATATGGAGAATATCTCCAAACCCCAAAGTTTCATTTTAACAATATATTTTGTTTTCCTGCGTTCTTGAGGATATCGCTTTATTTCTTCACCCTAAATCTACCTGCAATGACAAAGTCATTATCAGTTTGTGCATGCTTTTTTTTCATTTGTTTAGGTTCCGTATTTGCCCAGAAGAGGACCGAGAGCCATTGGGGCAAGACAGGCTATGACATAGCTTATTCTGCCGCAGCGACCGATGACGGCGGATATATCATGTGCGGCCTCACAAAAAGTGACGGAGATTCCATCGGTGATATTGTAGTTATTAAAACTGCTTTGTCGGGCGACACCAGCTGGACTTTTACATTAGGTGGCCCCAAGCTGGAAGGCGGCAATTTTGTGATGCAGACCGCCGACGGTGGGTATTTGGTTGCAGGCCATTGCGAAGATTTCGGTGCGCAGGACTGTGACGGATTCCTGATGAAACTGGACAAAAAAGGTAATCGCAAAATGTTTAAGGTATATGGCGGGCTAAATGATGATATTTTTGAGGGTGCGGTTGAAATGCCTGATGGGTCTTTTGTTTTTGCAGGCATAACTGCCAGCTATGGTAATCCTGATAACAGCCAAAGAAGGCATACATGGTTTGTAAAAACAAGCAGTACCGGTGATCTTATCTGGAGCAAGTTTTATGCATGGTCGGGCCACGAGTACGGTTATTCTATAGCAAGCATGACCAATGGTGGTTACCTGGCAGTTGGTTACAAGAGCCAGGTGCCCGTCTTTAATGGCTATCGTAACGGAGGATACGACGGGCAAATAATGCGACTGAATGAAAACGGGGACATGTTATGGACACGCTTATATCATAAAGAAGGGGTGACCATTTTTTATAAAATATTGCCAAGCCAGGACAATGGTTTTTATTTAGCTGGCTTTACCACATTAACCGTGCAAGGACCAACCAGTGGTTTGCTGGTGAAGCTGGATGCTGATGGTAATGAATTATGGGAAAAATTGTATGGGGATGAGCACAACAGCATTATTTTTAATGATATAAAGCAGTTGCCAAATGGAAACCTGATGTTTGCAGGATCGAGTACGGAAGTGGATAGCCCAGGTGATGTTTATATATTGACAACGGATGCGAATGGGAATAAGATAAACGATGAACTTTGTGGTGGCAGCAATTCCTCCGGGAGCAGTGTTGCTGTGCAGGGTAATAACGGCTACCTGGTAGCGGGTATCAGCTCGAAATACGGTGATCCAAACGGGGACATTTATTACATAATAAAGGACAATACTGTTTTAAATGTACCCAGCACAGAGGTTGTTTTGCCGCATATATTTCCTAACCCGGTAAAGGACAGATCGGCAATTGTTTTACCTGCCCCTGAATCATACAGTACTGTGGACATGGATGTAAGGGATATGAGCGGTAAGCTTATTTACAGCCTGAAAAATGTGATGGCGAAGGATATTGTGATAAACAAGGGCAGCCTGCCGCCTGCTGAGTATTTGTACAGGATAATGTGTAAGGACGGGAAAGAGTATAAGGGGAAGTTTGTGGTGGAATGAGTCCGAGAATTGAAAATGATTTTATTTGTTTATTTTTATTTGCAAGAAGATCACTGTGAAATATGCGATTTCAAGTAATAAAGAAATATTTGGTATTTTATTTAATAATAGTCATTGGCATGTTAAATATATTTCAAACAAAAAAGAGTAATCAACAGAAATTTGTTACGGAAGAACATTTTCATTCCAATTTAAACAAACAAAAAGAATCAAATCATCAGACACTAGAACAGTTAAAGAAATACAATATTTCCGAAAACCAAGAAAAAAAACTTGAATACTTTTTTTATACAAACTCGATTTATAAAGCGCAGGCATTTGCAAAGGAGTTAGAGAAGTATAAATATGACGTTAAGTATCAGGCATCGGCGGGCAATTCAAATGAATTTATTATTACAGGTTGGACTACCAAGATGACGATGTCTGAAGAAGTAGTTTTAAAATGGGCAGAGCAAATGTGTGAACTGGGTTACAAATATGATTGTGATTTCGATGGATGGGGGACAAATACCGATTAATCTGTGCGAGTTAGCCCTTCACATCCAGTACATCCCTCAATGCATTCCCAAGAATATTAAATGCATACACCAGCAGCATAATGGCTATGCCTGGAAGGATAGCTAATAAGGGCCGGTTGGTGAGGAGGAAATTGTAATGTTCTTTTATCATCATGCCCCAGGAAGGTTGGGGTGGCTGGATGCCAATGCCCAGGAAACTGAGGCCTGCTTCTATAAGAATGGCTGCTGCGAAATTGCTTGCGGCTATTACCATAATAGGACCTGCAATATTGGGCAGTATGTGGCGGAAGATGATGCGCATGTTGCCAAGGCCCAGGGCTTTGGCTGCACTGACGTATTCCATTTCGCGAAGTACGAGCACCTGGCCGCGAATAAGACGGGCGGCACTTACCCACATGGTGAGGCCGATAGCTACAAATATCTCGAAGAAACCTTTGCCTATGGTAAGGGTGATTGCAAACACCAGGAGCAGGGTGGGGATGGCCCAGAGTATATTGATGAGCCACATAACGATGCTATCTATTATACCACCATAATAGCCGGCAATGGCGCCAAGTGTGATGCCAATGGTAAGGGATAACAAAACTGCGACAAGGCCCACTGCAATGCTTACACGGGAACCGATAAGCAACCTGGAAAGAATATCGCGGCCAAAACGGTCTGTGCCGAGATAGAAGGTGCGTGACTTTATGGTGAGTGGCCGGAGGTCTGCAAGTTTGTAGTGCAGAGTATCTGAGACTCCTTCGTCAATATAGTGCTCTACAAAAAGGATATTGTCTTTTTGCCAATGGGCGTTTATGGGTAGTTCGTCGCAGGAGGATGGTGTGCCACTGAACCAGCAGCTAAGAAGGCTCCCGTTTTCCTGTATTTTGTGTTTGGGTATATAAAGGAATTCTTTGGTAAAGCCGGGCTTTTTGGCTGCCAGTTCTACTATCATTGCATTGGCATTGGGTGTGTTATCGGGGGCGAGCTGATAGGCGAAGATGGCGGTAAGACAGGTGAGGCTAATAATACATAAGGCCACCAGTGCGGAAGTTTTTTTTATTAATTTTTTAAAAAGGTCCGGCATTGTAAATTAAGGAATTTGGAATTGATAATTTGGAATTTGGAGCATTAAGCTGTACAAACTAATTGCAAATTCCTAATTCCCGAAAAACTACTTCAAACCATACTCACTAACAAGATACACCATTTGGGTTAAAACCACAGCACCTGGCTTCAGTTCGCGGTGGTTCACATTTTCAAATATCAGAGTCAGTGCCATTTGAGATTGAAACTTTTTAATAAATGTGGTATATACAATATTCTTTTCCTGCATAAGGCATAGAACATATTTTAGTAAAAGGGAAACTTTATAAGCTTTAAAACCAACTTTTCTCGTCTTAAAATGATATAGTTATTTTTGGCTGACATTTTCAATACCTTAATATAAATTTCGCACTTATGAAAAAGATATTATTATTCACGATTTCCTTTTTCGCATTTTTATTAAATGCTTTTTCTCAGAAGATCCACTTTTCAGATTCAAGTAATCATTGGCATACTGTTTTTACTGACAATTTGGGGCATAGTTACCACTTTGATTATTACTATGGTAATGACACTGTAATAAACGGCAAGGTATATAGGCTTCTCAATAATACAAATTTTGATATCCCAGGTGTTTTCGCGATAAGAGAAGATACAGTTAATAATATTGTTTACCAATTTGAAGTTTCGGTTGATACAGTTGAGCGTGTATTATACAATTATAACCTTCATTTGGGGGATACAATTAGTTTGCCCTCAAGGGTACTTTCCCCCACTACTTATACCGATAGCGTTGCTAAGATAGACTCAACTTTGATCAATGGAGTTTACCACAAAATATTTTATCTTATGGACTATCGAAATATTAATGCGGTACATTCATATGTTTATATGGAGGGAATTGGCTGCTTAAATAGCCCTCTCTATCCCCCAACGAGTACTTGTTTTGAAACAAGTGAGGTTTTACTCTGTTTTCGACAAGATGCATCATACCCCTCTTTTCTAGTTCCTTTTTTATTTTGTTTTAGTTCTGTATCAGATGTGGTGGACACTTTTGTAAACTTAAGTTCATGTATTGGTTTCCCCAATGGAGTCGCCAATACGGTTAAAGGCAATAATGTCTCTGTTTTGCCCAACCCTGCATTAGGTTTTATTGTAGCAAAAACGAGGGATAACTGGGGGCAAGGTTGTGTATTTTCGGTGTTTGATATAACTGGTCGGTGTGTTTATAAGGCTAGCCTTGAAGCCAATAAAAATGAAACAGAAATAAACACATCGAACTGGCGGCCCGGGGTATATTTAATTAATATTCGTAATGATAAGGGTATTGTTAAGCAAGAGAAATTTGTGGTGAAATAATAGCTTTCCATCCCCTAAAACTACTTCAATCCATATTCACTAACAAGATACAGGAGTTGGGTTAAAACCACTGATCCCAGTTTCAGCTCGCGGTGGTTAACGTTTTCGAATACGTCATTATTGGTATGATGTATATCGAAATAGCGTTGGGGATCGGGTAGTAATCCCATTTCGGGAATATCCATTTTGCGTAATGGACTTATGTCGGCCCCACCTTCATCCTGGCTAAAATCGTAAACACCATATGGGAGAAACAAATTTTTGTAAACAAGGATCTCCTGTTTTTGGGCAGGACTCATTTCCATTCCGAAACCGCGGGGTGCAAAACCACCTGCATCTGTTTCTACGGCAAGTATATGATGTTCATTATTCTTTTTGGCAGAATCGGCGTATGCAAAGCCTCCTCTTAGCCCATTTTCTTCATTTATAAACAGTACGGCACGGATGGTGCGTTTGGGTTTTATGCCAAGGGCTTTGAAGGTGCGTATCACTTCCATAGACTGTACGACGCCTGCACCGTCATCGTTGGCGCCTTCACCTACGTCCCATGAGTCGAGGTGACCGCCTACCAATATGATCTCATCCGGATGCACCGAGCCTGTTATTTCGCCTATTACATTGTAGGACCGGACTTTGTCTTTCATCATGGTGCAATTGGATTGTAACTGCGCTATGACAATCCCTTTTTTGCAGTTTTTCTCAAGGCTATCGGCAGTATAGTTTCCGACAGCGACAGAAGGAATTGATTTTACAGAATCGTAATAATGCGTGGAGCCTGTGTGTGGAAAATCATCTTCCCCGGTAGACATGGAGCGGATGATGATACCCACTGCTCCTTTTTCGGCAGCTACATATGGGCCTGCGCCGCGGTATTTTACTGCATCTCCGTAGGCTTCGAATGTATTGATAAGGTCCTGGCGAAAACGGTAATTGAAAAATACGATCTTGCCTTTTACCTGTTCTTTTGATAGTGTTTTAAATTCATCAAAATTGGCAACCATCAGCACCTCTGCCTGCAAAATTTTACCACCAGTGCCTTCGCTGCTGCCCAGTGAAAGCATGGGCACTTTTTTATAAGCGCCGTTCTTGCCGTATTTCAGTTTTAGTTCTTCTTTACCACGCACCCAATGGGGCACATCGGCAGCTTGCAGCCAAACTTTGTCTGCACCTGCGGCTTTCATTTCTTTTTCTCCCCATACTACAGCTTGTGCTGCTTTGGGTGAGCCGCTGATGCGGTTGCCTATTGTTTTGCATAATACCCGTAGTTCATCATAGCATTGGCCATGCAGCATTATTTCGTCGGAAATATGGCGAAACATTGTAGAGTCAGGATTAATTTCTTCCGCTGTAGGAAAAGACGGGGGACTGACGCGTGCCATTTTTGATTTTTGTGCAAAAGAAAACTGGCTAAATACTATGAGTAATATTAATAGAAACGGTCGGATCATGCTATAAAAATATAAATGTTAGCTATAAATTCTATGCCTGGCTTATTAATAATAACAAATCAGGACAAAATATAGAATTGTAATATTCTTAACAAATTTAACTGGTTTACATTATACATTTTTAATTGTATTTTACATCTATCATGCCCCCGGTATTTGCAGGTAAACTTATCTTTAATCAAAGGAAAAATCACGGCATATAATTAAGATTGCTTGTAACTGCAAAACTAAATCCGATTTGCCAGGTTTAGTTGCTTTGTGTGTGCTATATGCAATGAAATAATATAAAGGCTATCTTGTATGGCATAACTGAAATATACTTCACTACAACGTTGTGCGTGAAAAATTAATTGTTTTTTTTATATTACATGCTTACAGATAAAATATGAGTTTATTAAAACGGATTGCGGCAGTCGGAAGTGTTCCGGGCGATGATGAAAGTACAGCCTTGCGAAAGCAATTCATGATCTACCAGGGTCTTGGTATGAGTATGGGAGGCTTGCTGTGGGGCAGTTTACTTGTTTTCTTCTCCTTTCCATATCCGGCAATTATTCCATACGGGTATATTATACTTACGGCAATTAACCTGATTCTATTTGATAAGCTAAAGAATTTTGTTATTGCAAGAAATTTTCAGACTGTTATCAGTATGTTCCTTCCCTTCATGCTGCAATGGGCCCTTGGTGGATTTGTGGTTTCGGGTGGAGTGATGCTTTGGTCTATACTTGCGATGGTATTGTCTATATCCTACCAGAATATAAGGTCCAGTGTTGCATGGCTGGTCGTGTATATCGCGCTCACAGCTATTTCGTTTTGGTTTGATGCCTATTTTGCCCAGGAATTCAATATGGGTGTATCGGCAAATGTTTCGAAGATATTCCAGATATGTAATGTTGCCGCAGTTTCCATGATCATTCTGTTACTTTTTGTGTACTTCGTAACGGTGAACGATAATAATATGAAGATCGTGAAACAAACTTACGGCAAGCTTATCAATTCTGAGAAATTAGCTGCCCTGGGGCAAATATCAGCAGGGGTGGCTCATGAGGTTAATACGCCACTTGGCGCTATTAAGTCTTCTGCCGAGGAATCATCTATCGCTTTTCATGAGATCATCACTAAACTGCCGGGCATATTGGATGCAATGAACAAAGAGGAAAAAGATTGCTTTATTGAATTTATTACCGCAACGGTACCCAATGCAGAATCGCTTACCACCATCGAAGAGCGGGAAAAGAAGAAAGGCCTGAAAGCCGAGCTTGATGCAATGGGCCTGGAAAATACACGATTCATTTCTGACCGGCTGGTACAAGTAGGTATCTACGAGGTTAGCCCTTCATTAAGGAAACTGGCAACGATAAAAGGATTTGAGGACATTGTAATGGTAACCTATAATCTGCTGAACCAACAAAAAAACAATAAGACCATTATTATGGCGGTTGATAAGGCGTCACGGGTGGTGAAAGCACTGAAAACATACCTTCATACCACACACAGCGAGGAACCCGAATCGATGAATCTACGTGAAAATATAGAGACTGTGCTCACCATATATCACAACCGGCTCAAGCAGGGTATTACGGTGATCAAGCAATATGATGAGGTGCCTAATGTGGATATTTTCGCCGACCAGATGAACCAGGTTTGGACGAACCTGATCGTTAACGCGGTGCAGGCGATGGACAACAAAGGAACCCTTACAATTGGTATCAAAAGGGATGACAATTATGTTGAAGTAAGTTTTAAAGATACGGGCAGGGGTATACCCAAGGAAATACAGGCAAAAATATTCGAACCGTTTTTTACAACAAAGGTTTCGGGCGAGGGGAGTGGTCTGGGTCTGGATATTATTAAGAAGATACTGGATGCGCACAAAGGAAAGATATCCTTTGATTCGAAGGAAGGTGTCGGCACAACGTTTTACGTAAAAATTCCAATAAATATTGAAAAATGAAAAAGATACTGAACATCGTTTGTGTTGATGATGAGAAGATAGTGCTCGACAGTCTCAACTCGCAGCTCACCAGGAATTTCGGTAATAGTTTTAATTACGAGTTCGCAGAGTCTGCAGAGGAAGCGCTGGAGATCATCAACGAACTGAGAAATGAAGACGATGAGATCATTTACGTTGTTATCTCAGACTGGCTGATGCCGGGAATGAAAGGCGACGAGCTGCTGGAACGGGTTCGTTTAAAAGTGAAGAATGTAAAGACAATACTGCTAACAGGGCACGTGGACAATGCCGTTATAAAGGCAATTGAGCAAAAGAAGAATGGCGAGATCAAGTGCATTTACAAACCCTG
>CAIYVS010000546.1 GCA_903929655.1 uncultured Bacteroidota bacterium
CTGGTGATGACAGCGTCGTAATCTTTGACGACATCACAAACGGTCAGAGGCCTTAAACGAAGCCGGTCGGTTTCGTAGACTGGCGCAATGAGTGAAACAAAAAACCATTTATGCATAATTAACTATTTGATGACGTTTCAATAGGCACTATTTCAAAGCTTTTATACACAAAAGCTCTTTCGTAAACGAAGAACATTGATAACAGTATCAATCCGACAAAAACATACATGAGTACCTTGGAATTTGTATCCATTAGATCATTATACCATTTGTTGCGTTTTTGAAATGGTATTTTGAATGTTGATAATCAAGCAACGCTCAGTATAAAACCTCTTATTTTTATTAGTTATCGTTAACGATAACCACAAATATATATAATTCCGAAAACTTAGTTATCAAATTTGATAACTAATGAAAGAAAAAGTACTGTTGGGGAAGATTGGAAATAAAATAAAGCAACTGCGGTCTGAGAAAGGATTCTCACAACAAGAAATGGCAGCCGAACTTGATTATGAAAAATCTAATATGTCTCGTTTGGAATCAGGCAGAGTAAATCCTAAAATTTCTACTTTATACAAAGTGGCACAAGTATTAAAGGTGTCATTGGCAGAATTGTTAGATATTGAATAATGCTTCAGATTTATGAAAAAAGCCCGATAGCATTGCTATCGGACTTTATAGTTTTACATAGTGATATTTCACAACAACATTCCTATTCCTCACTCCTCCGCAGCACATCAAGCACCTGCTCCAATTCAGCCAACCTGTGTTTCGGAACAAAGTAGGCACTGTTATACTGTTCCTGATCTTCCAGCGGATTCAGGAGATGACATTCTGCGTCAAACCAAGGGCAGGCCATCAAGTCCTGCACTTCCGGCCATTGTACTAATACATATTCCATACAGTAGCGTTTAAATTGTTTACAATCCCGTTATTCTTCTTTTTGTTTCCGCTCAACCCTTAAAATGTAGTCCACCGCTTTTTGTGCATGGGTGCTGGCAGAAATGACGAAGTTTTTGTCATTCTGTATCTTTTCCAGCCATCCGAGCGCCGCTTTCTCCCTGTCCTCGCTTTCATAGCTGATGCCCACAAATGAAAGGAGGTAGTAGGTTGCGATCTCTGCTACCAACTCTTCATGGCTATACTCATTGCTGTCACCGATCTCCGCCATCTGTATTAAGTCCTTGCGACCCAAACGGCTTGCATTGCCTGTCGCATGGACAAGCTGGTGAAATAAGGTGGCAAAGTATTTTTCCTCCGTACCTATACCTTTACGTTTTGGCATATTGATGAAGTCTTTGACTGGTTCATAATATGCCTTTTGTTCCTTGTGCTTGATCTCAGGGCGGAGCGGCATGTTCGTGAGGATGGCTTCGCAGGCTGCAATAGGGGTGGTTTTCCGTTCTTGCAGGACAATGACCTGCTCTGTTTGCCAATCACACTGTGCCACATTGTACACGCCGTAGGATTCCAGTGTGGGCTTGGTCTTGACTGCCTTGTCATTTCCATACTTCCATAGGGCTACATCATGGGCTTGTTCGCCTTTTTTAACAGTGCCGCCCAATTCGCCGATCTGCTTTTCGGTGACAAAGAAGTTTTTCTCATACCCAAGCATCGCGAGGAGCGTTACATTGATGCCCCGGTATGAGTTGCGGGTACGCAGGTTTGTCGGCAAGCCACGGTCTGCCCAGGGAATGCGCCAGGGAATGATGCCTTGCTGTAATTGGACAATGAACTGGTCATTGATGAGTTTGTACACGTCTTTGTGCGCTGTACCATTTTTCGGAGTTGCTGTTTTGTTCTCCATGTTTTTACACGATTTTATTGTGAATGAAAAAATTGTTTCATTCAGTGTAAGCAGAGAACGGAAAGTAGTATAGGGGGTAGAATTTGCCGGATTCGGCAAGTGGTGGGGATAAGCTTTGGCCTTTGCCACAGCGAAGGTATACACGCCCGGCTTGGCTGGAAAGGTCGGCACTGCATTGTCATTTCGTTTGCCGTTGGTTTTACGGACAATCTCCAGACTATAACGACTAAGGATTTCACCTCTGTTTAGCTCGTATTCTCCGTAAAAACCTTGCCCGCCTTCCCCGTCCGTCTCTTCTGTGGCTTATCAAAGGCCATAAGGCTTTTTAAGCCGAAGTGGATGTAATCACGAGTAAAAACACAGAACATATGCAACGAGACACAAACAGGCTTTCCCGACTGATGCGCATATCATGGGATATACAGCGAAAGAGAAAGTACAACACACGTTCCAGAGCATTGACCGCAGCATGGGCAATCCTCAACAATGAAGAAGTTACGGTTCACTATTTAGTCCGAAAGTTAAATCATAACAAGCCCGTACAATATAAAACGCTCGGACAATTTGCATTATTCAATCAGTAATCAATTTTCTAACACATAAAATATCGAAGTATGGAAATCATCACGGGTCGCATCGTCAAAGATGCTGAAATCAAAAAAACAAAGAACGGCAGAGAATTTGTCGCATTTACGGTAGTAGTTAATGACAGCTACAAGCCCAAGAACGGAGAACGGCAGGATACATCCAATTTCTACAATTGCAGCTATTGGATTAGTACCAACATAGCGAAAGCCCTGCTCAAAGGAAGCATTGTATCTGTGTTCGGACACATTGGCATCAATGCCTACGAAACTAAGAACGGCGAATTTCACGCACATCTTACATTCCATTGCAACTCCATTAAGATTATTGCCAAAGGCAAAGCAGGAAGCGCACAGACCGCAGAACTTGAAGAAGTGGGAGCGGAAGCGGACACAAAAGATTTACCATTCTAAACAAATTCTTAACCAATAAAAACAGATGAATATATGGCAGACAACATCAATTACAACGAACAGACAGGAAAGCACAGCTTTTTTAGCACGAAGGAAAAAGCCTGGCACGGATTAGGAACAATAGTACAGGATTACCCAACCAGCAAAGAAGCATTGCAATTTGCAGGGCTTGATTTTATAGTAGAGAAACGCCCTTTGTTTACCTATGACACCGAAAACCAACAGGCAAACGCAGACATGGACATTAAAATCCCTGAAATTGAAGTACCGAATTTCTATGCAACTATACGCACAGACACAGAACAGCCATTAGGAATCGTAGGCAAGGATTACAGGATAGTACAAAACACCGACGCTTTTAGCTTCTTTGATGGTATTGTCGGGGGTGATGGCATTATGTACGAAACCGCAGGCGCATTAGGTAATGGTGAACGTATTTTCATTACCGCCAAACTGCCTGATTACATAAAGGTAGGTTCTAATGATCTCATAGAAAAATACCTGTTTCTGACCACCTCGCATGATGGCTTTGGCTCAATAACGGCAGCTTTTACACCTGTGCGGATTGTATGTCAAAACACGCTCAATGCAGCGCTTTCAAACTGTACAAACTCCATTAAGATACGCCACACCGCCAATGCGAAAGAACGTTTAGAACAGGCGCATAAGGTTATGGGCATATCTAACCTGCTATCAGTAGAGTTAGAGCAAATCTTTAACCAGTGGGCTAAGGTGCGTATCACCGACAAGGAAGTAAAGAAACTCATACAGCTTGCAATGGTTCCGAATAAGGAGGTACTGCATAACCTATACACAGGGCAAACGGATGAACTTTCTACCTGTTTTACTAATATGTGCGATGCGGTACAAGAGTACGCAATGGCAAGCCCCACACAGCAGGAAGTAACCACCAAAGGCACTTTGTTTGGAGCGTACAATGCTGTAACAGGCTATTTTCAGAATGTGCGTACTTACAAAAATGATGAAGCAAAGTTTAAGTCTATCATGTTCGGCACAGGACAAATACGGGCGCAGTCTGCTTTTGATTTGTGTACCGACTTTGCCAAGCATGGAGCGCACTCCTTGAATATGAATTAAGCACCTGTTTAAGTATTGAAGTTGCCGGAAGCCTCCGGCGGCTTCTTTTCTTTGTCGTGCCGGGAAAAGAAGCAAAAGAAACCGCTCTGTTTGCAGGTTTTTTAAAAGTATGTTTTAGAGTTCCTAAATTCCGAGA
>CAIYVS010000547.1 GCA_903929655.1 uncultured Bacteroidota bacterium
CCCCAATGCTGTTTGAAACAATGATCGTTGGTGGCAAACGGCATGAGGAAACACATCGGTATGCTACTATTATAGAGGCTGAGAGGGGCCATAGGGAAATTGTAAAGAGCTTAGTTTCCATTAAGAAGTAATCTTTTTGAGGTCAGGAATGTAAAGGTTTGGATCGTTCTTGTCAGAAATGGCAGTTCGAACATCCTCAACGATGGCGCACCATCGTTGAATGATGGAATCTAATTGTGTATTCCACAGTTCTTTTTCAAGGTCTTTTTGCAGTTCGAGCCGCCTATATTCGGCAAGTAATGCAGAATACTCTTTTGCAATAGGAATCAGCCAAACGGAGGCTTCATACAAGAGTTTTTTGTCGTTTACCTCGTAGTTCGAGCCAAATGAAGAAACTATCTCCCGCTTGATATCTTTCGTCCCATGAATGAAGTTTTCCCTGGCATAGGTGGCAAAATAAAATGCCTGTTCAGTGAGCATAATCCACTTTTCTGCATGGTTCTCATTCTCTCGTAATTGCACCGTAATCCTGGCAATAGTGCTTTTGAGTGTATCTCGTTCCTTTATAAATGCCTCATCGTCTATAAGTTCCTTGTACCGCATTCGGGTAAGGCTGTCCAATTCCTTTTGAGCTTCTGCAAGAGAATTTTCCTGCATAACCTTTGTGCCTGCAATATCTTCCGAAACCTTCGCTTTTTCAAGTTCAAGAGCGTTTAGGCCCCAGCTTAGAAATTCCGGTGCAATGGTATATTTCTCCAACTCTGTTTCAATTTGTGTTTCAAGATTGGTAGGAGTAAGTGGCGCGTTAGTGCAGGACACTTTTTTATTCTTTCTGGTGCAATGATAGTAGGTATATGTTTTACACTGTCCTGTAGATTTTACCAGCTTTATTTTTTCAGTTGCGGTAAACATGGATTGGCATACACTACAGCGAATGAGGCCGGTGTAGGCGAAATCGTGGTGTTTTAAACGAGGCTTGCCTTTTCTACCCAAGAGTACCTGCACATGGTCAAACTCTGCCAGGGTAATCATGGGCTTGTGGTTGCCTGTGTAGAGGTTCCCGGCCCATTCAAACATACCGGCATAGAAGATATTGCCGAAGAGCTTGTAGATCATTCCGGTTGAGAGTTCTTTATTACCAAGCTGTTTGTGCTTGGGGCTTCGAAAGCCCCATTCCTTGTTTGCAATATTCTTGATTTGTTCAGGATTGTATTTGCCTGAAAGCATCATATCCCACATCCGGCGTATAACGGGATAGTATTTGCGGTCAGGGATGATCTTGTGATTAGCCTTGTCATTTGTGTAGCCCAAAGGCGCTTGTGCAGGATACCAGCCCCGTTCTGCGCGGCCTACCATGCCTCGTCTGCAATTCTTGCGCAGGTCAATGATGTACTGGTTCGCCATACCGCTTTCCACGTTAAAGAGCAGCACATTGTCATCAGGCAGGTATTGCTTGTCTATGGTCTGAATGGATTGGATATTGCCTTGCTGCAACATCCAGCTTATTGTGCCGCTGTCTATGGGATTACGTGACAAGCGGTTGATCTGCCAACAGAGGATACCTTGTGCTTCGCCTTTCTCAATGCGTTTGAGCATGGCTGAAAATACAGGTCGGTTATACGGTTTCTTCGCAGACTTTGCCTCTGTCAAAATCTCCTTGATTTCCAAGCCTAAAATAGCAGCCAATTCCGTTAGTCGGTTCTCTTGGTCTTCAATGGACTGTACCTGCCGATCCTCGCTTTCAGAGGATTTGCGGGCGTATAGAAAGTATTTGATTTTTGACTGAGATTTAGTAGCCATACCTTTACTCTATAATATTATCCGAATCCTGTGAAGCGATTTGGGCAATGATTCCGGGCAAGGTTTCAATCCTGCGTTTGTGGATTGCTTCAAAGGATTCTTTGGTCATAGGCTTGTAGATGCATTTCAACATACAAATGAGCTTCATACCTTGTTCGTATGCTTGTTCTTTGGAAATCTCTTTGCCGTACCTGTTTTTATACAGTCTCTGGAATTCCGCAAGTTGTTCGTCTGAAATGACCATGCTTATATTGTTGTCAATTTTTGCTATGGTATATAGACGTAAAAAAATGCCTGGTTCGGCATATCTTTCTATCTACTCCCTTGCCTCAATTCTTTGTACGCTGTGTATATGGATGAAAATGAAATTACACCAATCGGTATAACTAACTATAGAAACACCAACCAGCGTTTCGGTATCAAAGACAAAGACCGCTTACAGCACATATATGTCATTGGTAAATCAGGTACTGGTAAAAGTACCTTACTTGAAAATATGGCGATCTCAGACATTGAACGAGGCAATGGGCTGTGTATCATAGACCCGCATGGAGATATAGCGGAGGATGTATTAAAGTACATTCCCGAAGGTAGAAAGCAAGACCTCATATATTTCAATGCTACAGATCAGGATAACCCGATTGCCTTTAATCCCTTGAAAGGCATCCATCCTAAGTACCATCACCTAGTTGCAAGTGGCCTGATCTCAACATTCAAGAAGATATGGTCGGATTCCTGGGGGCCGAGAATGGAATATATCTTGCGGTTCAGCTTGCTTACACTTCTTTGTGTTCCTGACGCTACCTTACTGGATATACAGCCCTTGCTTACGGATATGGCATTCAGAAACAAAGCCTTGTCGTACGTTACAGACGAACATATCCATAGTTACTGGAACAATGAGTTTGATACCTACACCAAAACGTTCAGGAATGAGGCTATTAGCCCCATATTGAACAAGGTTGGCTTGTTTCGAACAAGTACGCCGCTAAGGAACATAGTAGGGCAAAAGACTTCTAGCTTCCGCTTACAAAGAGTACTAGATGAAGGCAAGATATTGATCTGCAACTTCTCCAAGGGAGAGATCGGAGAGGATGCATCTTCACTCTTAGGCTCCATGCTGGTTACTTCTATACAGCTTGCGGCACTCCATAGGGCAACACAGGAAGAACACAAACGAAAGCCCTTCTACCTGTATATTGACGAGTGCCATACCTTCATTACGCTATCCTTTGCAGATATTCTGGCAGAAGCCCGGAAGTACAAACTATCACTATTATTGGCACATCAGTACATTGAACAGCTTGACGAACGAGTACGGGCTGCCATATTCGGGAATGTGGGGACGATTATATCTTTTAGGGTTGGGGCTACAGATGCTGAATTGTTAGCCAAAGAGTTTTATCCAGTGTTTACTGAACATGACCTGGTGCATTTACCCCGGTATGCTATGTATCTGAAACTTATGATTGATGGGACGGCTTCAGAGGGGTTTAGTGCAAATAGTTCCCCACAAAATAAGTCGTTACAAAACGATTCTAAATAAATGTACAAATAATCAAGGGCACAGAGAAGCAAATTGCTCCTTAACAAATGGGAAATGATAAACCTTCATTTGCTCGTGATATTTATATAATTCTGTGATAAATTCTGTCCCGGTAACTTCTTTAATTTTATTGATTTCTTTTTTAGGAAGTGTCCCATGATATACAAAACCTGAATAAATATACTCGACTAACATTTTCCTTTGGTTGTTTTTTTCAAGTTCTTTCCAGTAATCTATCTTCAAATTAAAGACAGCGGCATTGCTAAAATAGTATTGTAAAATATACGCAGCGTTCCCTATGGCAAGCTTTCTATATTTACCCAAGTGTTCTGTTATTTCCTCTTTAATTGGGTCTTGTTTTAATAGTTCTTCTGTTGATGTGATGATCTGGTTGCGCATCTGAGAAGAGATAATACTAGTTTGTTTTAACATCAATAATACCTGGCTTACAATTGTTAAGATATTCTCCGCTTGTGCTTTTATGAATACCGAATAAAAGGATTTTGTTTGCAATCCAAGAAGAAATGACAATAACTTTTGAATATACAGCAAGTTAGTAACGTATTGATAAATTGAAGTATTCGAATACATTATTAAGGCTGTTCGCACTGAACTTTCGTCATTTTCGTCTAAATAGGATAAAATAAAATCCCAATATGCAGGGTCATATAAAATTATATATTTAGACATGACTTTGGGTAAGAACGTATTTTTGAAATATGGAAGTTCCGCCTTGTTGTTTTTAAGCATACTCTCTATAAAAAATCGCCTATCGCTCTCATTTATAGCCTCATCTCCTCTTTCTATTAGCCTTAAAAAGTACTCTATTTTACTTTCAGATTTAGTTCCCTGGAAAGCATCACTATTGTTATTGATGTATGCATTTACCAAGTCAAATATTTTGTCCCGGTGAAAAGCGATTCTGCTTTTTAGCGCAGGTATGCAGTAAAGCATAGTACATATTTCTTGCACCTTTACGTCTGCAGGGGCAGATATTGTTTTATTTATAACCTCCTCAAAATAATTGTAGAGACTAAATTGTATGATCTGATCAAAGAAAAGGTACTCATCATCAATAGCTGCAAGTATTGATATTGCTTTGGGATAATTTTCTATATGATCTTTAGATTCAAATAAGCCTTCTGCCGTCAGTTGTGCAATTGGCCGGGGGCCATCAATATAGCTTATTCCATAGTCCTGCGCGTTTCTGGTTTTAAGATGCTCATTAATTATTTTGGCCGCTTTTAATAATGCTATCTGACACTCAGACACATCTATGGCAGTAGTTAATTCTTTGTTTCTTTTCCCCAGAATAAACGTATATACTGCTATTTCACCGATTAAATTCTCCTTTGCCTGAATCTCAGTCTCTTCATTATACAAACGTATGTTTTCTTTTAATCGCAACAGGGCCGTTTTTGCGTTGGTGTAGTGCAACTGAATCTTGCCTCTATAATTAACAAAATACATTGGCAAGAGTGGAATAATTTTTTCTAGGTATGGTCTTCCAATTTGGAAAAAACTATCATCATTGTCCTGAATGATCGCTAAAACAAAATCAGGCAAATCCCATGCGGCCGAGAAGTCCGCAATATCCGCTTTAAGATCCTCTAAAGCACGAACTAACAGGTCTATACATTTTTGGGTAAAGCTATAATCCAGATTTAAATCCAGGTATTTTACCAAAATTGGCAGATGCTTACACGTAGAATCGAATTTTGATATTTTATCTGAAGGATTTACCCAGGAGTCTTCTAAATTTTCAAGAAGGATTTCTTTAAATACGGTTTGATGAGTCTCATTTGCTTTATTATATATGCGTTGCACACATTCAGCTACTGAATATTTTAATCTGTCGTTCTTATTATTTTGTGCAAACGCCTTATTAATTGTCATTAGAGCTTTACGATCAAGCTTATTGTTTAAATAATCTCTGCGACATTCGCTTAAAAGCAAAACGTATTTATAATAACTATAGTCCTTTTCTTCATTTTCCAATTCTTCTTCACAGGTGGCCAATAGACTATCCATTATCTTGGAAGTAGAGGCATTGTTTATTTGCCCTATGACCATAGCTGTCAGATTCCAGAAATAACTATCCTGTAATATATATTCCAAACCGGCTGAGGTGATTTTTTTAGCTATCTCAATCGATGCAAAATATTCTTGAAAAGTAATGGAGTTGAAATAGAATTTATATAATCCCGTATCTCTTTCAACGTATTGCCCAATACCTAACTGACTTAAAGGGATCAACACTGATCGCACCTCTTCATTATTTGGATCACCTTTTTTTTCCGGGGTTTTGTCTAATTCCATCGCACATGCGATTCTTGATGCAGCTTCAATAAGTTGGCTATCCAGTCTTGTTGCTATTTTTACTTTGTTATGGGTAAACATCCAACTGATCACTGTCTGTTGCAGATCAAACCTTGTTTGTATGTTTTTAAAGGTATCATTCGCATTGTCATCAGAAAGGTAAATGTATACGATGAAAGAAAGCATTAAAGGATTATGCGCAAAATCAGTTAAAGTCGGATTTAAATTAATAATATCAGTTAATTCTTCTTTTGTTTTTCCATTTGTTACATTTTTATTCCGAAGAAAAGCATCAATGTAATTATTGATGTTTGATATGTCAAATCCGTCCAGTTGGATCAATTGGTCCCACTTTAAACCATACGTATTTAATATCCCGTACGGCCTGCTGGTAAGTATATACTTGCAATTCGACGATATTTCTTGTAGCTGATAGAATAATTTTTCTTTTTGATCCTCGGATAATTCATCGTACCCATCTAAAATAAAACATACAACTGAAGGTATCTTCCGTAAAACACTATGCAAATCTTTCTTTTCCGAACTGTCACCAATAAGATAATTCCTGTACAGATAGCTAGTAATCGAATTTTCATTCATTCCAAACTCAAGCCCTTTCAATTGAATATATACAGGGGTAACAATATAATACTTTTCCTTTAATTTATCTAATCCTGTATAGATATACTCTAAGACTTCTTGCTCTGAAGCGTTTGTAAAC
>CAIYVS010000548.1 GCA_903929655.1 uncultured Bacteroidota bacterium
ACGGTAATTATTATCTTCATTATGATACGCTATATTGTTTTTTTACGCGCAGTAAATGTTGGAGGCCGAGTAGTGAAGATGGAAGAACTGAAAAAAATATTTGTAATGCCTGGCATTACAAATATCAGCACCTACATACAAAGTGGCAATGTAATCTTTGATAGTGCAGAGGAAGACAAATCAGTTCTGGTAAAGAAGATTGAAACAAAGCTATTGAAATCATTGGGCTATGAAGTGAAGGTGTTTTTGAAAACAATACCTGATATAGCAGAGGTTGTAAAGAGAAACCCTTTCAAAGAAATAGCTGAAGACATGAGGCTGCATGTAAGCTTCTTATCTGCCAAACCTGAGAAAGAAAAAGTGGAATTAATTACTCCCCTGCAAAATGAAAATGAACAATTCAGGATCGTAAATACAGAAGTATATCTTTTAGTGAGAAAAGGCGCCTACGGCACGAGCGTTTTCTCAAATAATTTTTTTGAAAAGAAATTAAAACTACAGGCTACAACACGTAATTGGGCAACAGTAAATAAAATGCTGGAATATTAAACGGCTAATAAGGTTTGCCCTCTTTTTTCATAACCGTATACTGCCGCACCAGGTTATATTTTATCCAGGTATCGTATGCCTGCAATTTGCAAACTATTAATCCATAGTAACCGTCTAAGAAACCAAGTCTTATTATATAGTTTATAAAGAACACCCAAGCAGGTACCACAATAATTTTTAGCAGATTGTAATTTTTATTTTTTTCAACCCGGGCCCGTGCTGCTATATCTGAGTATTTCTCAATTTTCTTTATGTGGTCCAACATGGAATAGAAACTGTAATGCAGAATATCGCCATGCAGGTCTTTAATGTTTTTGGAGTTATCATACAGTTCCCAGCGGTCATGTGGGTTTTCACCTTTCCAGCATCCTTTTGTGCGGTTGAACAGTCTTGTTTTTTTATCAGGATACCATCCGCTATGTTTTATCCATTTACCACAATAGTTGGTGAGCCGGCACATACGGTATGCATCGTAAGTGCCCGCCTGATGTGTTTCCTTTATTTTGAGAATATTTTTTTCTAATTCAGGACTTAATGCCTCGTCAGCGTCAAGGGATAGGACCCAATCGCTGCTGGCCTGAGAGGCAGCGAAATTCTTTTGTCCGATATGGCCGAGGAATGCTTGCGTAATTGTTTTGGCTCCATATGTTTCAGCTATTGAAATGGTTTTATCTTTTGATAAACTATCCACAACGATAATTTCATCGGCAATGCGTTTTACAGATTGCAGGCAGCGTTCTATATTTTTCTCTTCATTAAAAGTGATGATGACAACACTAATCTGAATCATGCTTTGGTATGAAGTTTACATATTTGTAAACTAAGTGATGGAATAATAAACAAGTCTTTTAAGAATGTTTTAAGAAAGTAATTTTTGTCGAAGCAAAAACTCTAACTGATCGTTTGAAATACTTAGTTTCTCGGTCATTTCTTTTTCTTCCAATCGCTTTTTATAAACGTCATATGCCCTTTGTATCGTCATATCAAGTTCTTCTTCGTTCCATGGCTTGGTGAGATAGTGAAATATTTTACCTTTATTAACTGCATCAATAACTGCGTTCATATCGGCATAGCCAGTTAGTAAAACCCTGATGGGTTCTGGGTGCTTTTCCAGTATAGATTCCAGAAATTCCACACCTGTCATACCAGGCATTCTTTGATCTGTAATAATGATATTTATTTTATTGTTATCCAATATTTTCTTTGCCTCTTCTCCGCCCAAAGCAGTAAAAACCTGGTATTTTATCCTGAAAACGGCT
>CAIYVS010000549.1 GCA_903929655.1 uncultured Bacteroidota bacterium
ATATTAAATATCAAATAGCATAATATATTTAAATTGAAAGGCTGAAAATAAATAGACACATTTACTTTAGTAACAAAGCCCGCCTTGTTTCCCTCAAAGTGCCCGCCTGCAGCGTAAAATAATACATACCGGGGGCTAACTGTTTTGCAGAAAATGAGTAACTTTTCTCACCTGCATCCATCTGCTCATTTATCAAATTACTAATAAGCACGCCTGCCTCATTATAAACATTCAAACTCACTCGGGTTTTCTCGTTTAAACTAAACCGGATATTGTTTACAGAACTGAAAGGATTGGGATAATTTATGAAACGAAGATCATCCTGATTCGCAGCAATTATGGGCACACCTGTTATGTCAGAGGTATCAGATATATGCGTAGAAAACATGCCGGCTGAATGCGTAGCCACTGTAACTAATCCATCGGTCGAACGGTAGTCCATCATATCAACAACATCCGCACCAATACTATTGGTACCCTGCTGCACCCATACCGTTGCAGTGCCATTTAAATGGGTACTTGCATACAAACCTATGCTCGTACCAACAAGATATACAGTCCCGCCGTTTACAGGTATGATACTTGCCCACCTGCAGGAAGGGCCATTACCTGTGCCGCTTACAAACTGTTCCAGGTTGCCCGCAGCCTTTGCCCATGTTGTCCCGCCATCCGAAGAATAATACAAACTATAAACATTATAGTTGGAAAAAACAACCATAACATTATCTGCATTATTCGGATCAACTGCAATACAACTTACATTAGCACCAGCAGGAAAAGCAACACCAGCTGTTGTTGATGTGATATTAACAGGAGTCGGAGTGCCAACATTGGCATTATCTACCCTGTACACTTTTTGCGATGAAGTGCCATAATAAACCCTGTTGGCAGGCGTCTTGGAAACAGCAAGTGCAGTAATAGTTGCGCCTGCCACTGGTACAGAATCTGCATACCTCACCCAATTTGTTGATATAGAATCCCAGTTAGCTGCATAAGGTATACCCGATAAATCATCATTGCGCCACAAATATTTCCCCCCGGCCATGTACATAATATTGTTATTGTTCGGGTCTATTACAAATGGGTTCACAAATTGATACCCTTTGCCGCCAATAGGATCAATACGCGTAAAACTATCTATTCCTCCCGATGCATTTAATTTAGCCCGGATCATCTTCGCATTTTGCAAACTGAAATAATATGCAGCGGCATTATCCGCGATCGCACAGTATGAGCCATCACCACCCATAGTGCTTACCCATGGGCTTGTCAGGGTACTGGAATTAGTATACCAGCTTCCGTTGTCCTGGGCGCCACCTACAATAATATCATTGGTAGCCGCATGGTCAATAGCGCAGCTATAAAACATCGTAGTTATATACCCATTATTAAGCGGCGTCCACGAAATAGTCGCAGCCGTATTATCACCATTCACAAATATCCCGCCATCATTTGCAGATATCATCTTATTCGCATCACTCGGAAAAAAAACAAGTTCATGCTGATCCGGATGATGATTGGCATATTCATTCACAACAGGTAATGAAGCACCTTTCTGATATCCTCCGATAAAAGTAGTATGAGTAGTATCTGAGAAGCCGGATGTTGAACGATACAAATTGGTTCCGCCTAAAAAAACGGTATTCGTATCATTCGGTTTCACCTTTATCACCATATCATAAGAACCCTGGCAACTATACTTATCAAACACACCGCCACCCGAAGGAAGATTAGCGGAAAAATCTTGCCAGTATCCACCGGTATCACTGCCATCACCCGAAAGATATTTATACTTCCACAGGCTGTTCCATTCCACATCACCCAGAAAATTTGTATCTGGTATACCATAGCCGGGGGTATTTCCTAAAAAATAAACCTGTGTTTCATCCATAGGGCTGATACCTATTTTCACACGATTATAATTTACAGGGAAATTTGCAGGCGTAATATTTGTAAATGTTACACCATCTGTCGATCTGTATAATCCTTTCTGAGGCCCGTCGCTGCTTAAAGTAGCATAGATGATCCCGGTTTTTGAAACAGCAATATCCGTAAAGTAAGAAATAGAAGAACTGAATGTACCTTTTACCAAAGTCCAGCTTGTACCACCATTAGTAGTTTTATAGATCCCGCCATATGTAGCAGCATACACTACGTCATTAACCGTATCAGCAGCATTCGTAACAACATTCCATACCACCTGGCCCCACACAGTAAAACTTGTAACATTATTTGATGTAGTAGAAGCAAGAACAGTCCATGTCACACCACTGTCAATAGATTTGTATATTCCATTTCCCAGGTAGTAAGCCCCACCACTACTGGCAGATGCGCCTGTAGCCTCACCGGTTCCGTAGTACCAAACATTTGTATGTCCCGAACGGGTATCTTGTGCAAGGCAGGATACACTTTTATATTGCAAAGAAGTACTAGTAGGAACCCACGAAAGCCCCTGGTCCGTAGAGCGCCACATTCCACCGGAGGCAGAACCTGCAACCAAATTGTTTTCGTTGCTCACATCTATTGCAAACGCTCTCGTCCTGCCACCCACATTCCATGGCCCTCTTGGCTGCCACACAAGCGAAGTCGTTTTTGCAAATGTATTGGCACTGTGCCAGTCATTTGGCAAAGTAGCGGCAAAGGCCAGTTCCTTTTCCCTTATATGGTCAGGCACTCTCCCCGTTGCCGGATCGCGCAGCAGCATCATTTCATAATTATATCTCGCGTTGGCGTCCTCTTCCGAACCAATTGCGTCTGCACCACCCAAATGGCGGCCCTCTGTATGTAAAAAATGATTTGAGGCAAAAATAAAATACCCCGAAATAATAAATGCAAAAGACAAGACTCCTGTGTATATATTTTTCACACCTGCAATTTTAGATAATTGAAAGATACAATAAAACCTTCTAATAACAAGCTAAACTCAATGCGCAGACTTTCGGGAATGAGTAGCAGAACCGCCTTTGCGTCCTTTATCAGTTTTTACTTTCTCATAAGCATTCACAACAAATACACCACCCGTACCTGGCTCTAGTCTTTGTATAGCCAAAGCAGAAAAAATAGCACCCTTTTTTAAACCGGGAAAATGAGCCTTCATTTTGGGGAAGACCTTAGAAGTATTGTCCAGGGTATAAGCAAATTGCATTTCAACAATATCTCCTGGATTTATCGGTAGCGATACGGCAGATCCCCGTTCACTTACATCCATAATTTTCACTTTGGCACGACAGGGATGCTTGGAGCAAACACTTCCTGTATCCGGGTCATAGCTCTTAATTATACTCACTACCCTGCCTTTTATCTTGCATGACATAGGAGCATTTTGCCCCTTACAAAAAGTAAAGAAACCACACAGCAAACACAGGAAAATAATAATACTCTTTTGCATCAGGCTTTAAATATAGAAAGCATCAGCTACCCCTTGCGCCACCGGTTTTAACAGGCTTTTTGCTGACACCTGCAGATTTACCCTGCTTAATGGCAGATTTAGTACCGGGCACATTGCCCTTTACATCTTTGCCACCCTTTTTATTATCCTTCTTATTATTAATGAATAAAGACATAGTATATATATTGTTCTCTAACAAATTTACATGATTACATAGAATAAAAATAGCTTCCTAAAAAAATAAACCCCGCATAGCGGGGTTTACCTAAGTGCCCGGGACTGCAATATTAAATATATTGCAATTTATTAAATATCAATATTGTACACTGTGATCCAATCATAAATATATTACAAATTATAAAATAACAACTCCCAACTACATCTTCTTATTGCAGTAACGTTACTCAGGCGTTACTCAAGACCATCAACACGTATAGCAAATATATATTATATTTGCTCAAATCTCTATTACTTCATGGGCGTTAAACTACGCAAACGTAAAACAAAAATTGGTACTAGTTTTTACCTCGACATAATCCATAATGGTGACCGCTGGACAGAGACACTAAATCTTACTGCTTCCAGGGGAAATATGCAATCTGTAAAAGAGCAAGCAGAAACGACCCGGGCAAAAAGAGAACTGGAGTTACAGGCGGATGAACATGATATTGTCCCCGCATTTAAAAGGAACAGCAGCTTTCTTGACTATTATAAAAAGTATGCGGAACACTACGATAAAGGAGATGGTAATGCCTTACGCAGCTCTTATAAAAAATTTGAAGCTTTCATTGGCAAGGATAAGGATATAAGCTTTAAACAGCTTAACCATAAAATATGTACAGAGTTCAGGGACTATTTGCTCACGATAGGACTGAGAGGTGAAGCTGCACCTGGCTATTTCGCTAAATTCAAAAAGGTAATTAAGCAAGCCTCTGTAGATAAATTTCTGAGTGCAAAGATCATTGAAGGTATTCGCATCAGTATAAGTGATTGTCCCCCAACAGACCCAAAAGAAACGCTTACTCCTGAAGAAATAATGAAGCTTGCCGAAACGCCTTGCAGTAATACAGATGTTTATAGGGCCTTTTTATTTTGCTGTGTAACAGGATTACGTACTCCCGAAGCAAAAGCATTTTGTCCGAAGAAAATACTTTTTATTAAAGATATTCCTCATATTGATATCGCACAAAAGAAAGGCGTTAACCCTAAACCCAAATTGATACCATTGAATGATCTCGCCGTTTCCTTATTAGGACATATAAAAGATGCTAATTCAGAAGAGCCGGTATTTCATTTACCAACAACTCAAAACGGTATCAATAAGGTATTAAAAGGCTGGACCAAAAAAGCAGGTATTGAAAAACATATTACATTCTATTGTGCGCGGCATTCTTTCGGTACGCAGCTGATGGCAGGAGGTGTTGATCCCCGGACCGTAGCCGGGTTGCTGGGACATTCTTCATTAAAATACATTGTCCGTTATGCTCATGAGGTGGACGAAAATAAGATCAATGCAGTGATACAATTAAATGGAAAGCTTAAGGCCCAACAAAAGAAAACAGAAAAAT
>CAIYVS010000550.1 GCA_903929655.1 uncultured Bacteroidota bacterium
CGCTTATCCTATCTATCATATAGACAATGCAAAGGAGCCATCTTATGGCGGCGATCCTAAAAATATTTTCTTCCTTACCTGCGATGCATTCGGTATCCTGCCTCCTATAAGCAAGCTTACCAAAGGCCAGGCTATGTACCATTTTATCAGCGGCTATACAGCAAAGGTTGCGGGCACTGAGGTAGGTGTTACAGAACCTCAAACCACATTCTCAGCTTGTTTCGGACGCGTGTTCTTACCACTGCATCCTGCAGAGTATGCAAAACTGCTGGGCAAGAAACTGGAAAAACATCCTGACGTGAACGTATGGCTTATCAATACCGGCTGGAGCGGTGGCGCTTATGGCACCGGCAGCCGTATGAAGCTGAGCTATACACGCTCTATGATAACTGCGGCTATGAATGGTGAGCTGAGCAAAGTAGATTATACTGCGCATCCTGTTTTCGGCATACTGATGCCTACATCCTGCCCTGGTGTGCCTGCAGAAGTGCTTTTGCCACGCAATACCTGGAACGACAAAGATGCTTATGACAAGAAGGCCAATGAACTGGCTCATTTGTTTGTTAAGAATTTCAGCAAATATGCTTCTCATGCCAATGAGGAAATTATGGCTGCAGCCCCTGTTGTGCTCAATTCTGTAGGAGCTTAAACAGTTTTATAAATACTATTTTCAGAGCCCGGCTATGTGCCGGGCTTTAATTTTTATTTGGCCGGATAGTAATAATGGTAGGCCGAATCTATAAACGCAGCGCTTGTTCTTACCAGTTGTGCTGCTGTGTACATAACTACTATGCAATCGGCTTTATGTATGGCTTCGGGCCAGTTGTAATCTTTCATTTCATAGGCAATGGCTGTGTGATCGAAATCTTTCCCTACCGAAGATCTGAAATAATTCCAGTATTCACCGTCCGTATTGGAATTTAAAATGCCATCGTGCATAAATGTCCAGCCGAAGCTGTCGCCAATATAGATGACTTTGGGTTTAGTGCAGCCTGCGCTGTCATCCCAATTCAACTTGGGATACCAATAGGTTACAGTGTCCATCGGAAAAATGAGATTCAATAGTCTTTCCATATCATCTTCTGATCTGCGTGCCACATGCGAATGTTCTATTTCTGACCAATGCGGATGTACCATGCGGATACCTTTATTGTGCTCTATATATCTTATCAGGCTATCAACAGCAAAGAGGGCTCCATACAGGCCCCAATGTATGCCTTGCTTGTTAAACAGGGGATGAGGCGTTTTGCCCTTGAGGGACACAAACCAGGAGTTAAAATCGATTTGGTGAATGCCTAAAGAGTCGCCGATGCGTATAAAGTTTTTGAGGTTTGTTTTACCGGCGCTGTTGCAGGGTATGTCTGTGGGTAAATCTTCTGAATAATAACTTGCTTTATTGCCTGCGTGAACAAAAACAAATAGTTTGCCCATGCGTTCCAAAGTATCCTGTACTTTTTTCATTTTTACGAGTTCAGGAACCAGGTAATTATCACCTGCATAGTCGGTGCCACAATAAGCTTCTATATAATCTAAGTAGAATAAATTATGGTGCCCCCCCATTATAACTGAGCCTGCATTTATCTTATTAAAAATACTGAAGTCAAGTTGATTGTTGACCCGTATCATATCTTCCCTGAAGCCTATTGCGTCATTGAGGTAGCCGGTAAGGGAATTTTGATAGGAGCAGTCCCACCAAGCGGCAAGGGAAAAGACAGGTTTCTGGGCAGGCCATATGCAATTAAGAGCTGCACTTTTGATTATTTTATAGTGATGATTGAGTAATGGGCATGCCAGCAGGAACAGAATAAATATGAGTAAACGTCCTCTTGCTGTTCTAAATTCCATACTTTAAAACCTGAAATAAATAAATGGGTTATAAGATGAGGCTGTGATCCTGCCAACTGCAATAAAACACAATAGCAACAAAACGAATGTAACAATATAATGTCGTCTTAAACTGTAGGAAGCGAAATAGATCTTTTCCTGCAGGTATTTGCCAATGCCCGTAAGTGTGAAAAAAGAAAAAAATGCAGCTATGAATAATACAAACCAATACTGGGCATCGGGTTTCCAATTGCTGACGACCCGCCATGAAAACATGCGGTGTAAAAAAGACAGTGAGGGTTTCAGATATTCAATGCGAAAGGCTACCCAACCAATCATTACTACGAAGAATGAATAAATGCAAGATGCTTTCCCTATTTTGGCCAGCCATTTTAATAAAAATACCCGCTCCAGAACGAGGAAAAAACCATGATAGGCACCCCATATAATAAAACCCCAGGCGGCGCCATGCCATAAGCCGGAGAGGAGAAAAACGAGCCAGAGATTAAAGTACAGTCTCCATTTTGATTTTACGCGGTTACCGCCTAATGGTATATAGAGGTAATTACGCATCCATGCTCCCAATGTAATGTGCCACCTGCGCCAGAAATCGGTAATGGAAGTGGCTGTATAGGGATTATTGAAATTTTCCGGCAGCCTGAAACCCATCATGAGTGCGAGGCCTATGGCCATATCGGAATAACCTGAAAAGTCAAAATATATCTGGAATGTGTAGCTTATGGCACCAAACCATGCTGTGACGGTTCCCAACTCTTCTTTAGGCAGATTAAATATCTGGTCTGCGGCTGCGCCCAATACATTTGCGATGAGTACTTTTTTTGAAAGTCCTATAAAAAACCTGTAGATGCCTCTTAGCCTGTACTCGGAAGTTTCGTATGCGCTGCGGTCGTATAACTGGTCGGCAATGTCGTGATAACGGACAATAGGACCAGCTATGAATTTTGGGAATAAGATGATATATAACTGGTAGTCCCAAAACCTTTTCAGTGGTTCATGCACTTTCCTGTAAACGTCTACCACGTAGGTTATGGTCTCGAAGGTGTAAAATGAAATACCAATAGGCAGTAACATTTTTGCCCATGCAATGGGTTTTATGCCAATGAGCGCCAGTGATTTATTGAGATTCTCAACAAAAAAATTGCTGTATTTAAAATAGAACAGGAGCCCGAGGTTGATGCATAAGGACAGACTAAGCAATAAAATGCGTTTTCGTTTGGAGCTGCTGGCAGACATGAACCGGACAACATAAAAGTCGACCATTGTAGTACCGAGTATGACAAAAATGAACCTGGGGGCACCCCAGGAGTAGAATGCTATGCTGCCAAGCAGTATAACTATATTTTTATACTTTTTCCCAACCAGGAAATAGCATAAAAAAAACACTGGCATGAAATAAAACAGGAAAATAATGCTGCTAAATACCATATACCTGCGCTTATAGTGATTTAAGACCCAAGATTAAGAAAATCTCTGAAAGTAAACTATTCCTGCTAAGGTTATTTTGTTCAGCAAATATCATATTAGTATTTTCCTGAGAGAAGGAAATTTGAAGAATCAGCACATGAAATGGCTAATTTTTATATTTTCACATCCTGATGAAGCCTGGTCTTAAAAATATTTTATTCCTTATTGTATTAATTCCCAGTCTGTGCTTTGGCCGCTATTATAAAACCAAAGAGATACTGGCGAAGAGTGATAGCATACTGGAGGCGCAAGTGGGACACAGGTTTTTTCCCTATTGCAAGCTGAGCAAGGGTTCTTATTACGAGTATGTCAACAGGAAAAAGAAGTCATTCTTCAGGCCATTGCTTAAAAAGAAGACTTGCCACCTGGGGCTTAAAAGCATTTATGTAAAGTACGATTTCCTGATGCCCTACCCAGCCTGCAAATGGTATGACACTATCAGGGGCTCAGTTACCATAGAACTTGATGTAGACAGCGCTCTTACGTTAACAAAAGAACCTGAGATCAATTTTATACCTGATTTTGTGGAGCAGAACTACCCCTGCAATTTTATAAGTATGGACAGTGCCATCCATATTGCGCAAGCCGATAGTATGAAAAGCGGGGTAACACCACCTTATGCTTATGTAAAGTACTATATACCAAAGAAAAGATGGGTATGGGTGGTACTGAGAACTATGTGGAACAATGAGGATTTTAATAATGATATGCCTACTAAGGACGATATGGTAATAATAGATGCTGAAAAAGCATGGATACTGGAGCATAAAGTGATCCCTTTTGCCCCGCATATCAATTGAGGTGATCTATGGGGCCTTAACAATATTTAATGCTTTCAAAAAGCATTGGCTGCCTCCTTTTCCGTAACTTTATCAATATCTATGAAGGGTTTTCTTTTTACTAAATATGATCCCAAACAAAATAGCCAGTCGCCTTTTGACAGGCTATTCAATCTTTTTATGGAGCTGCTGCATTATACCAGCGGCGACCCGACCGAGGCTCTTGACTGGCTGACACAATTGGACCGGAAACATGGCCTTACCAATAAAGAATATGGCATAGGTGATTTTATAGATGAGCTGAAAGAACAGGGTTACCTGGAAGAAAATAAGCAGGATGGCTCTTACAAAATCACATCTAAGTCAGAACAGACTATTCGTAAACGCTCGCTGGACGAAATATTCGGGAAACTGAAAAAAAGCAGGCAGGGCAATCACCGGGTGTATAAAAGCGGACAGGGTGATGAGATGAACCCGGAGACAAGGCCTTATGAATTTGGTGATTCATTAGATGCCATTGATTATACCGGCAGCCTGAAGAACGCGTTTATCAATCATGGTATCAGCCAGCTATCTATGCAGGAGAATGACCTGGAGATACATGAAACCGATTTTAAGACCCAGACTTCTACCGTATTGATGATCGATATTTCGCACTCGATGATATTATATGGCGAGGACCGTATTACCCCGGCCAAGAAGGTAGCTATGGCATTGAGCGAGTTAATCACGACACGTTATCCTAAAGATACTTTGGATATTGTAGTATTTGGGAATGATGCGTGGCAGATAGAAATGAAAGACCTCCCTTACCTGCAGGTGGGACCTTATCATACCAATACTGTGGCTGGTCTGGAGTTGTCGATGGATCTGCTGAGAAGACGCAAAAATCCTAATAAGCAGATATTTATGATAACGGATGGCAAGCCTACCTGCCTGAAGATAGGGGCCAAATATTATAAGAATAGTTTTGGCATAGACAGCAAAATACTGAACCGCACCCTGAACCTGGCAGGACAATTAAGACGGTTGAAGATACCCGTAATTACTTTTATGATAGCCAGCGACCCTTACCTGCAGCAGTTCGTAAGGGAGTTTACAGAGGTGAATAATGGCAAGGCATTTTACTCAAGCCTTGACGGCCTCGGGCAGTTTATTTTTGAAGACTATGAACGCAATAAAAGGAAAAGGGTAAAATAGTTGATTGGTTGACAGGTTAATTAGTTGACGAGAGTGCCTACTTGTTTCCCGGTAACTACACTTAATAGATTGCCCGGAGTGTTCATATCAAATACAATAATGGGCAGATTATTTTCCTGGCAGAGTGTGAAGGCAGTCATGTCCATAACTTTAAGGCCTTTGCTTATCACTTCATCAAAAGTCAGGTTTTCGTAGCGGGTGGCTGTTTGGTCTTTCTCAGGATCGGCGGTATAGATACCATCTACACGGGTACCTTTTAATATCACATCTGCATTTATCTCGATGGCCCTGAGCGAACCTGCTGTATCTGTAGTAAAGTAAGGGTTTCCTGTTCCGGCACCGAATATCACCACACGGCCTTTTTCCAGGTGGCGTATGGCCCGGCGGCGTATATAGGGTTCAGATATCTGTTCCATTTTAATGGCGCTTTGCAACCTGGTATTCACACCTACTTTTTCCAGTGTTGCCTGCAATGCCATGCCGTTAATAACCGTGGCCAGCATGCCCATGTAATCACCCTGTGCACGTTCTATACCTGTTTCAGCCTCGTTCATGCCGCGATATATATTACCGCCGCCTATTACGATAGCTACCTGCACACCAATATCTGTTATGGTCTTAATATCCAAAGCATATTGTGAAAGCATTTTAGGATCTATCCCAAAATTACGGTCACCCATTAATGATTCGCCGGAGAGCTTTAACAGTATTCTATTGAACTTTGGCAGCATGTGTTTTATATTGGCTTTATTCCTGCAAAGAAAGAAAAAAGTTTAGTGTTTAGGAAAGTATTTTATTTTGACCACCAAATGCCACACTTGACTTTCGACAATTTAAGCAAATGGCATTTTCACCACTTTAGCTTTTATTGCCTTGTCGCGTATCATCACAAATACTTCTGAACCTTCGGCTGCATGTTCTTTGCCGATGTAGGCCATACCAATTGCTTTGCCAAGGCTTGGGGCCTGGGTACCTGATGTTACATGGCCTATTTCGTTACCATTTGCATCCTGTATATGATGGTGATGACGAGGAATGCCCCTGTCAATCATTTCAATACCTACCAGTTTGCGTTTTACGCCTTCTGCTTTTTGTTTTTCAAATATGGCACGGGAAGTGAAATCTTTAGAGAATTTGGTGATCCAGCCGAGACCAGCTTCTAATGGAGAAGTAGTATCGTCAATATCATTTCCGTAGAGACAGAAGCCCATTTCCAGGCGTAAGGTATCGCGGGCACCAAGTCCTATTGGTTTTAAACCATTAGGCCCGCCAATACGAAAAATTTCGCTCCATATTTTTTCTGCATCTCCGTCTTTATCTTCAAAATATATTTCTACCCCACCGGCTCCGGTATAGCCTGTTGCACTTACCACTACGTTTTCAACCCCTGCAAAAGTACCTTTAGCAAAAGTGTAATATTTCAGGTTCACGAGGTCCATATCTGTAAGCTGCTGCATATACTGCACGGCTTTGGGACCCTGTATGGCCAGCAAGGCTGTTTTTTCAGATATGTTGTGCATTTCTACTCCCTCTGTATTAAACTTGCTGATCCAATTCCAGTCTTTCTCAATATTGGAAGCATTTACCACCAGCATATAAACTTTGTTTTCTTCCACACAATATACCAGCAGGTCGTCCACAATACCACCCTCTTCATTTGGCAGGCAGGAGTATTGGGCCTTACCATCAGTTAGTTTACTTGCATCATTGCTGGTAACACGCTGGATAAGATCGAGCGCTTTAGGGCCTTTTAGTATGAACTCGCCCATATGACTTACATCAAAAATACCTGCATTAGTACGCACAACCTGGTGTTCTTCGTTAATACTGCTATAGCTTATAGGCATATTATAACCTGCAAACTCTGCCATCTTGGCTCCGAGGTCTATGTGCTTCTGCGTAAATGGGGTATTTTTCATTTTGTATGTGGCTTTATTGATTTGTGCGCGCAAAGATAATATTTCGGCTTGTAAGTATGGACTAAAAGATTGTGGTAATTTGACTTAATTTGTAGCAGTATAGACCTAATTCATTAATTTTATATAAATATCAGCTAAGCAATGCATATGTTTCGTACTCTGATAAACGTTTTATTATTATTCTTACCAATTTCTATATTTGCTCAGATTGCGGCGGATACGGCAGTCTCTATCAACCAGCCATATGCTGATACCAATCTTTGTGCAAGCAATACACTTAGTATTTCCTATTCGGTAAGCAATACCTATTCTTCCGGCAATATTTTTACGATTCAGCTATCCGATGCTTCAGGCAGTTTTGCAAGTGCCGCCAATATAGGAAGCCTTACAGCTACTACAGCAAGCAATATCAGTTGTACCATACCTGCTAATACACCAACAGGTGCAGGCTATCGCATCAGGGTAATAGCCAGTAATCCTGCAGATACTTCTGCTAATAACGGAGTGAATATCCTTATCAGCAATTTATCCGCGCTAAGTATTTCCAGCACCAGCCCCGTATGCTATTCAGACAGCCTGGTACTGGATGCTGTAGATACTAGCACGGGCGTAAGTTTCAGCTGGAGCGGACCTAATAGTTTTGCTACGACCGTCCAGAATATTACAATACCATTGGTTACCTTTTCGGACTCAGGTGTATATCACCTTACTGCTACATTGAATGCCTGCAGCAGAACTGATTCTATTAATGTAATTGTCAAACAACTACCTGCTATGCCAACAGTGGGCAGTAATAGCCCGATATGCCTGCATGATTCTTTACATCTCATAGCCAACGATACTACCACGGGAGTTTCATACGGCTGGACAGGGCCTAATTTCTACATGTCATCAATGCAAAACCCAGGTATCAGCAATACGCCTCTCTCTGATTCCGGTTGGTATTATGTAACTGTCACGGGCGGCAATGGCTGCCATGCCGGAGATTCTGTTTTTGTAACTGTAAAACCCTTACCTGCTTTGCCCACTGCAAACAGCAATAGCCCGGTATGCAGCGGTGATTCCCTTTTGTTGAGTGCCAATGATACCACATCTGGTGTCTTTTATTCCTGGGATGGACCTAATGGTTTCAGTGCAGTGTCGCAAAACCCATCTATAGCCAACGTAAGTCTTGCTGCTGCCGGATTTTACAATGCTACGGTATTTCTGAACGGATGCAGCGTATCTGTATCTCTGCAGGTTAGTGTAAATCCTTCTCCCGACTTACCGACGATCGGCAGTAATAGCCCGCTCTGTGTGGGAAACACGCTTAATCTTAGTTCCACCAGCACTACCAACGGGGTAACATTTTATTGGGAAGGCCCCGCTGGGTTTACAGACAGCACTCAAAACCCCAGCATTAATAATGTGCAGATGAGCGATTCCGGTGTATATAAAATATATACCCGACTGGGTTCCTGCTATTCCGATACTAATGGCACCATTGTTACTGTGAACCCTATTGTGAGCCCCTCTGTTAGCATCAGCACTAATCCGCCTGTTATTAGCTTTGGCACCCCCATACAGTTTATCGCAAACGTTATTAACGGGGGGCCCTTTCCCAGCGTGCAATGGAGAAGAAACGGTATAGATATACCCGGCTATACCGTAAACCCATGTTACATAACACTGGCAACAGGAGATGTAATATCTGTGATAGTTTATAGCGATGCGCCTTGCCCGGTTCCTGATACAGCTGTCAGCAATGGCGTGACGGTGGGAGTAGGCAGTTTGCAATTGGCAGCAGGAAGTTGGGAGATATATCCAAATCCAGGCAATGGAAACTTCAGCCTGTCCCTCTCCGAAGGAAAGGGGACGACAATGGACGGTACTGCTACAATTGAAATATTAAATACCCTGGGGCAAGTAGTTTATAATGACCATGTAAAAATCGACAAGGGAGTTTTGAAAAAAGAGATAGTTCTGGATGTTCCTAATGGAATTTATATTGTGAGGCTTAGCGATGCTATTGGGAACAGCTTTTTAAAACAGCTTATCATTTCCAGGTAAGATTAGTTTAGTATTGGAATACAGGACTAGCGGGCGCCGGTGCCTTGTTTATTTATCATTTCGTTATACAGCATTTTTACAAGACCATCTGCAAGGCCTATTTTTGGCACATATATCTCGTCTGCATTTGCCCAGCGCATGATGGATATATAGACCTGCAAAGCGGGCACTATCACATCGGCACGGTCGTCACGGAAATGGTAGAGATGCTTACGGTCTTCGATGGTGGTATAACTTAATTCTTTGTAATAATCCTTTAAGAGATCAAGCGGCAAGGGTTTTCCTTCTTTGCGTTTAGAGATGGAAAATATTTTATTAATATTCCCACCTGTACCAATGGCTTCAACAGGCTGATAGTCTTTCACATGGGTCTTGATATACCATTTCATATGCTCCCACTGTTCGTCAGTCACTTTTTCATGCAATAAACGTATGGTACCTATGTTAAAAGATTCCTTAAAGATGGTATGATTATCAGAAAAAAGAGAAACTTCAGTACTGCCACCTCCCACGTCTATATAAAGATAAGAGCGGTTAAGGCTCAGGTTGTCTGCAATATGTGTTTCGTAAATAATATTGGCTTCTTCCTGCCCGCTGATAATATTAATATCGAGGCCTGTAACTTTTTTCACCTCTTCCATGATCTCTTTGGCATTGCTCGCATCCCGCATGGCAGACGTGGCACAAGCCTTTACGGCTTCCACTTTATAGATGCTCATTAAATGCTTGTAAGCTTTGAGGGTCTCTATGAGTTGCTTCTTTTTCTCATCGGAAATGAAGCCATTGTCAAATACGTCAAAGCCAAGACGTAAGGGTATGCGGAGCAGATTAAGTTTTGTATAATCTACATTACCATCTTTATAAACTGAGGTTTCAGATATCAGAAGACGGGCCGCATTAGAACCAATATCAATTGCTGCAAGTATCAATCTTTATAGCGCTTGTTTTGCAGGTAATTATATGTAGCCAGCTGAGAACGGTTTTTGGGTGTCCGGCTGCCGCGTGGCACATATTGATTAGTCTGCTCATTGTCCAATATACGACCTTTAACGTTTTCAGAGAGCTGAATGTTTAAAATGTCTATTAATTCTTTCTGAATTTCTTTATCATATATGGGGCAAGCCGTTTCCACACGGTGATCCAGGTTACGGACCATCCAGTCTGCTGAGGAAATAAAGACCTTAGGGTCTCCTGAATTATGGAAAACAAAAATGCGTGCATGCTCCAGGTACTCATCAATAATACTTATACCCCTCAGGTTGCCTTTTAAAGATTTTTGCTCTGTAAGGGCGCAGCATATACCACGTATCACCATTTTCACTTCTACGCCTGCATAAGCAGCTTCATAAAGTTTTATTATTAGCGTTTGGTCTACAAGACTATTTAGCTTAATCAATATTGAAGCAGGTTTGCCCTTCTTTGCGGCCCTTATTTCTTTATTTATCAATGTTATGAAGAACCGGCGCATATTATAGGGTGCGGAGGGCAGCGTTTTGCATTTTTTTAATTGTTCTGCTTTGGTATGCGGGGCCTCAAGAAAAGCAAAAACCCTGTTGATATCGGCAATAATATTCCTATTAGTAGTTAAAAGGCAATGGTCACCGTAATACTGGGCTGTATTCTCATTGAAATTTCCTGTGGAAATAAAACCATATTGAGTAGTAAGGTTAAACTCTCTTTTCTTTATAACACATAACTTAGTATGCACTTTGAGTGATGGGAGGCCGAACAGCACTTTTACCCCTTCTTCTTCCAACCTTACTTTCCACATCATATTAGCTTCTTCGTCAAAACGGGCCCTTAATTCCAGCACTACAGTTACCTGCTTGCCGTTCCTTACCGCATTGATCAAAGCGTTGACGATCTTAGAGTCTTTTGCCAGCCTGTAACAAGTTATCTTGATACTCTGCACAAAGGGGTCAATGGCGGTTTCTCTTAAAAGGTCAATAATGGAATCAAAGGAATGGTAGGGAAAATGGAGCATGATGTCTCTTTTCTCCAGCACTTCCATGATACGCACCGGCTGGCGTAATAATGGATGGATAAATGGTCTTTTACGCGGTTTCAGATTGGCAAAAACCGTGTGGGGAAAATTGATAAAATCTTTGAAATTATGTATTCTTCCGCCTGGTATCAGGTTATCTTTCCTGCTAAGATTAAATCTTTTTATAAGGTAGTCCAGCAGGTTCTTGTTGATCTCGCGATCGTAGATAAAACGTGTGGCACGTCCTTTTTTCCTGTTCTTCAATCCCTTTTCCAGTTCATCAATAAGATTGGTGTTTACATCGTTATCTATTTCAAGTTCCGCATCGCGGGTTACTTTAATGATGTAGCCATAAAAAATATTGAAACCGAAAGGCGAAAACAGGCTATGAAGATTTGCCCTGATGATATCCTCCAGCAATATGATGTCTGTCCTTCCCTGACCGGAAGGAAGTATCACGAAACGGGCCAGCACTTTTGTAGGTATCTCGATGAGGGCATAACGCTTTATCATCGGGTCTTTTGTATTACCCAGCACACAGGCAAGGTAAATAGACTTATCTCGCAGATAGGGCATCTGGGGTATTGTCTCTATCATCAAAGGAACGATCTCTGTTCGCACCCTTTCTTCGAAAAACTGCGCTGCCCACTCCTTTTGTACTTTAGTTAATTGCCGCTCGTTTTTGATATAGATGCGGTTCTTCTCCAGCTCCTTTATTATCTCAGCATAAGTGCTGTCAAATTCAGTCTGCTGTTCCACTACTATGTGCTGTATCTTTCTGAGTATCTTATCAGGATTAGCCTCCAGGTGCATTTTGGCAGCCTTGCCCAGCAAGATCATCTTGTTAAGCGCGGCAACGCGAACACGAAAAAATTCATCCAGGTTATTAGAGAAAATGCCCAGGAAACGTAAGCGGTCGTAAAGATGATTGGAAGGGTCTTTAGCCTCCTGTAACACTCTTGCATTGAATGCTAACCAACTGATATCTCTTATAATTGTCTGTCTGGTAGCTTTCAAAGAATGTCGTTTATTTAAGTGCGAACGCAAAAATAATCCTGAATCTATAAGATTCGTGCCTGAATGTGTTAAAACCTGAAAGTTTACAATTTCTTAATATTGTCAATAATGGAGGACGTAGAATAGCCCTGAACGAAAGGCACGGTTTCTACTTTGCCATTATAACTCATTACAAACGAGGCGCCTACAATTTTATCAGTGGTGTAGTCTCCTCCTTTTACCAAAAAATCCGGCTTTAGAGCTTGTATCAATTCCAAAGGGGTATCTTCATTAAATTGACAAACAGCATCTACACACAATAAGGAAGCAAGCTGGAAAGCCCGGTCTTTTTCATTGGTAATGGGACGGTCTTTCCCTTTTAGTCTGCGAACGGAGTCGTCGCTGTTCACGCCCACAATCAAAACATTACCCATGTCGGCAGCTTTTGCCAGGTAATCGAGATGACCATGATGCAAAATATCAAAACAGCCGTTTGTAAAGACTATTTTTTGCCCTTTCATGCGCCAAATATCACATTGACGAACCAGCGCATCTAAAGGATAAATTTTATTTAATATCCACTGGGCTTTGTGCATACCTGTTTCTGTTAAATATTGGAAGCATTACAATGGATGCAACGCCGAGAACGACAATAATACCTGTTTGCACTGCCCATGCCACCCAGCCAAAAGCCTGTGCATTACCGGCATTAATATTATAATAGGATAAAATGTGCGCCACCAGGAAGGGGTAAGCGCCTATACCACCCTGGGTGGTTATCATACCTATACTTCCGAAAATAAGTACTACCAAGGCTGCAAGTATAGACAAGTGATCCGTAGCAGGAAGGCCTAAAAATCCTAAATAAACCTGTAGCAAGTACATAAGCCAGATAAGAAAAGTATAGCCAATAAACTGCCACCTTTTTTTCATATGTATAATGGAGCTGACCCCATGACTCATGCCTTTAATGAATTTGCCAACCTTGGTTTCCTTGTGCCTGCGATAAATTAAGAATGTGGCTACAATACCTGCAGCCATCACTATTATGAGACCAAAAAAGACATTTCGTTTTTCAACAATTTTAAGAAATTGTTCATGCGCGTAAGTTCCGATAATATGTGCCTGGACGATACATGCCAGTACGATGATTATCAGGAGGCATAATACATCAAAAGCTCGTTCTGCCAGTATGGTGCCCACCATTTTGTCTGCGGGTACTTTTTCGTATTTGGCAAGTACGGTACATTTTGCCACCTCTCCCGCACGGGGCAATACAAGATTAGCCACATAACCAATCAACACTGCTAAAGTAGTATTGACCAGGCCGGGATGGATCCTGAGTGGCTCTAATAATAATCGCCAGCGAAGAGCCCTGAAAAAGTGGGAGAAAAACCCTGTAATGAAAATGGGTATAAATATCCAGAGTCTTACACCCTGTATGGCTGTCCACATGTTCTTCCTGTCTGCAGGAGACAGGGAATTATACATGTAAAATATAATAGCAATTCCTAAGCCCAGGAAAAAAACGTATTGCAATATCTTGAGCAGGGTTCGCTTCATTTTGGTAAATATTCTGTTTACAAAGTATTGTCGTCTTTCGGGAATATGATCGTCGGCTTGTGTTGTTTTGCCGCCTCAAACTCCATAATGGCATAAGATACAACAATAACGGTATCTCCCACATCTACTCTCCTGGCTGCCGGTCCGTTCATACAAATCATACCCGTGCCGCGAGTGCCTCTTATTACATAAGTTTCCAGCCTTTCGCCGTTTTCAATGTCCAATACATGCACTTTTTCATTTTCAATTAGATTGGCCGCATCCATCAGATCTTCATCTATTGTTATGCTGCCTATATAATGGAGATTTGATTCTGTTATCCTGACACGGTGGATCTTTGATTTCAGTACTTCTATCTGCATAAGAGCCGCAATTTACAAAAACATCCTAAGCCTTTTAAACACTTTCTGTTAAATGAGCATTTTGATAATCTTAAAAATAATTTATTAACATAAGTATTCCAGAAACTTGGTTAAAATTGCAATCTGATTCATATATGAAAGCTGAAGAAAAAATACAATTAATACATCCTGAAGGAAACATGCCCCGGCCATCAGCCTTAAAACCTATAAACTGCTGGAAAAGGCAATTATTGAAACTTTGAAGAAAGAACAACCTTTAAGCTGGGCAGGTATTGTGAAGGGGGTGAAGGAAGAATTTAAGAAAAATAAAACTGCTTTCAGTGGTTCGATCGATTGGTATTGTGTGTCGGTGAAACTGGATATGGAAGCACACGGACTCATAAAAACAGAAATTATCAGAAGCATGAAGATGCACAGATTGCAGGCCTGAATGAAGATTGCCATGATCTAAATGACCATGGCAATCTATAAAAACCTAAAGAATCATGCCTGCCTGTCGGCAGACAGGGTCTATTCGGCCACTACTTCAAAATCTATTTCTACCAGATTGTCTTTACCAAAGTCTACCTGTGCTTTGTGTATACCGGCTTCTTTGATATCGTCCATAATGGTGATGCGGCGGCGATCTATTTCATAGCCTTTTTGTTCGCGGATGGCGCGTGCTAATTGTATAGATGTAACCGAACCGAATATTTTACCGCTGGTACCTACTTTAGCGCCTATCTTAACAGGTGATGCTTTCAGTACTGCTGTAACGCTAGCTATTTCAGCCATCAGTTTATTTTCTTTTTTGGATTTCTGCTTGTGGCGCTCTTCCATGATCTTCATGTTAGAGTTGCTTGCTTCAATCGCGTATTTCTGCGGGATGAGGAAGTTGCGTGCATAACCAGGCCTTACTTCTACCGCTTCGTGGGCTGCGCCCAAATTATCTACGTCTTTTATAAGAATTACTTGCATGGATGTTTTACTTTAAAAGGTCAGTAACATATGGTAAAAGTGCCAACTGGCGTGCTTTCTTAATGGCCTGGGCCACTTTGCGCTGGTATTTCAGGGAGTTGCCTGATATGCGACGCGGAAGCATTTTGCCCTGGTCGTTCAAAAATTTCTTAAGGAATTCTGCGTCTTTATAGTCGATATACTTAATCCCCATTTTCTTGAAACGACAGTATTTTTTCTGACGTTTTTCGACGCGTGTAGAGGTTAAGAACTTTATTTCGTTTGGTTTTGCCATTTTTTTACGGATTAAAATGTTTTTTTAAGAAGCAGATTCCATTGCTGCATGTTTGTTACGCCTCCTGAGGTTGTATGCTTCTGCATATTTATCCAGGTGGGTGGTCATGTGACGCATGATGTGTTCATCACGGTTCAGCTGAACTTCCAGTTTAGCGTTCAGGTCTGTAGGAGCTTTGTACTCCATCAGCCAGTAAAGCCCTGTGGTTTTTTTCCTGATTGGAAATGCGAGGGAGCGAAGGCCCCATGCTTCCTGGTGCGTAATCTCGCCACCAAGTTCTTTAACGAAGTCCGCGAACTTCTTCTGAGCATTTTTGTAGTCTTCTTCTGCCAATACAGGAGTGAAGATGACCATCAGCTCGTAACTCTGAAGGTTGGTTGTTGCCATAAAAAATTTAAATGTTTTAAAAATATTCCCCAAAAGCCCAGCAGCAACGCTGGATACCCCGATGAACCGGAATAGCCGGACTTAATTTGGGAGGGCGAAGGTAAGATATAAATATGAAAATGTGAAAATGTGAAAATATAAAAATTATCATTATGATTTGCTATAAAAGAAGACCTGACGCGTAAATGGCACAATACTGCACATTATTGCACATTTTTGGCACAAAAATGGCACAAAAG
>CAIYVS010000551.1 GCA_903929655.1 uncultured Bacteroidota bacterium
AATTATTATTAATTATATAATTATTTTGAATTAAGAGTTATATGAGTATCTTTAAGGTCTGTTTATCTAGAATATGAGCATCTTTAAGGAATCTTATAAAAGCTACAGTGCCAGAAATTTTTTGTTTTGGTTTGCTTTGTCTGCCGGAGCTATTGCTTGTTACATATTATATAAGCAGCCTCATATACCTTTATTGACCCTTTTTAAAAATATGATTATTTATGGCTCATTGTTGACTATTTTTATACAGTTTGCAAAGTGGACGTTCTATAAATCATTTAAAATGATTAAAAGAACTCAAAGGAAAAAAAGAAGGGAACTGAGACGTTATAAAACACATACTCACCGCAGGAGGCTCAATAAAGAATCATCAGAGAAAACGCCTCATTCTACAATGAGGTAATTTTGCATCTTATATAAACTCACTTTAAGATTCTCACACCAGCCACCTTCTTTGACGATCTGGATGCCGGTTATTTTTTTGTTCTTTTTAAGATTGCCACTCAAAAAATTGCGCAATTCAGTGTTACCTACTACAGTTTTGTTAATTAAAAATGGGGTATTTAGCAAAGAGTATATACATCTGAAAACGTTTTTTGTTCCATCGTCATAGGTAAGACATATCTTAAGTGGTGGCGGTTGAAAAAAAATCCTTCTTATCTTACCAATCATAGAATAGTTTGCAGATAAAGTCATATAAACAGGTATGGAATCGGGGCAATTTATCTTTATAGCTTCTCCCCAATTAAACTCATTTAGCTTTTTTAATAAAGGAGTTCTTACAGTATTGGGCTCATTGGCTTTCAGCAACAGAAAAGCCGACAAAGGTATGTTGCCGGAATCTGAATGAGTCGCGCGACCTGTTCCATTCTTTTGTTCGTTTTGAGTGCAGAGTTTAAAAGCGGAAACAAAATGATAATTTAAGCGGATCGCTTGTTTTGTGATAGATTCATCCCAGAATGGGTACCGGTTATCTATTGTTTTATTGGTAATAATAAGGTAGCAAGGTTTGTTAACCGATGAAATAAAAGCAGCATTAATGGAATCTAACTGTTTCGAATAGGCTGAATATGATTGAGGGATAGGTCTGGGTTTATAATTTAAGTGATTCAGATCTGCAATTGCAATGTCCCATGGCAATATATCCACAGTCTTATCTTTTATCTCATGCAGGATGGTTTCCGACAGGTACATCTGTTCATCATTCGGCATGTTCTGCGTATCGCCTGTTAAACTGCCAGCATAAGGGACAAGGATTTCCACAAGATAGTTATAAGGCTGCAACGTACCATACTGAAATACAGGGAACGCCAACGATGTTACTGCTAAAGCCAGCACTATCAACCAACGAGAATATTTTTTTATTAGGAGTTTAAGTTCTGAGATAACAAGTAATAAAAATAAGGGGAAACAATAAAAAAAAGTGGACATATGGTAGTCCGCTCTTACAAATCCGTTCTTGAACAATAGGTACAGAAAAAAGGTGCATAACAAATAACCTAATCCATTTGCTTTTAAGTTTTGCGATGCGTTTTTGCGAAAAAAAGATAATAAGATAATTATAACAAAAAACAAGACATCCAATACAGCCAGCAGGAAGATTTTATCCGTTAGCTCTATTGGCAAATACATCGCGTCGTTATAATTAGCAATAAGCGGCAGGCTGAATTTTACATAGTTAATAACATCTACATGAAAAAAAAGCAAGCATATATAAAACGACGCTAAACTTACCATACTCAATATAAGAAACTGCTTCCTTTTTTCGAACAAACAAACAATAAGAAGAGTACAGAGCAGCACCACTGCAAAAAGTCCATAATTTATCTTTTCAAAAAAAAGAATCACGCATGCAAGGGAAATATAAACAAGGTCAGTATAGTTCTTGTAGTTGCTTTTGTAATTTCTGATGATAAAGAAAATATAGATCAGGAACAATTTTGTGGCATAAGAATAGACCGTAAAGAACCGCATAAAGACCATGCATAGAAGCAGCAAGAGGCTTATTTTTTTATTCTCGCTGATATAGGACTTAAAAAGACGGTAATAACCCCAAAATAAAAAAGCGTCAAAAAACAGGAAAATGATCTTGTTCAGATATTCGCTGTTACGGGTGTCTAAAAAACCTAAAGGCCCATAGGTGAAAATAAAATCCTTGCCAAATACAAGATTATTATGAATAGCCATATTAATGGCTCTGATCCAGGAGCCATCAATAGTTATGTCGGGGTTTAAAATATAATTAGTTTGTAATACTAGGCTGGCAATTAAAAAGGCCACTATTTGTTCTCTATAGGTTTCCCATAATTTGTTAAGAGATTTTATACCCATTTCTGGTCAAATTTTGATATTACCACTTTTTATGAAAGTCGCCTTTCGAAAAATATTTTTCAATAAGGCAGTATAAAAGGATAAAGAAATAGCGGCTGCCCATTTCTCTTAGTTTCAGTTTTGACTCGCCGTATTTTCTGTTTGTCCAGGAATTAGGTACAACTTTGTATGAATAGCCCCTGATGATTGCTTTGAGTGGTAATTCGACAGTAAGATTGAAATGCGGGGCTATGAAGGGTTTGATACCCTCTATAGTTTCTTTTTTGTAGAGCTTAAATGCATTGGTAACATCATTGTATGATAGCCTGAACATGACCCTGATAATGAAGTTTGCAAAACGGTTTACTATTTTCTTCATCCTAGGATAATCATAGAGCTTGGATCCTTTCATGAACCTGCTGCCAAAAACACAATCGCAATTAGTTTCGACCATCGTGTTATAAAATTTCACGAGATCGTTGGGTGAATCAGAAAGATCGGCCATCATAACCGCAACACAATCACCTTCGAAATTCTCCAGGCCTTTTCTTACGGCGTATCCAAAACCATTTGGGCCGGCATTCGTAAGATACCTGAGATGCGGATTTTTCTTTGAAAGTTCTTCGAGTACTTGTAGTGTATTGTCTTTGGAATTGTCATTGATGACGAGTATTTCGTGATCAATGCCCGCAACAGCAAGCGCTTCATCAATAGAATTTATGGTTTCAGGTAATGATTCTGACTCGTTGTATGCAGGTATTACAATACTTAATTTCATTTCCAATAGTTATTATTAATTGCCCCTTTTTTTTCAATAGGAATGATGCTGGTTTTTTAGTTTATTTTAAAGTAAAAACGATCTGCAAACTCAATATTAGTTGGTATGCAGACTTGCTGTTGTCATGCATTTAGAGAGTGATTGTATTTTTTATTAAATAAAAATACAATCACTAAAAAATACAGAAACTATCAATCTACCGGGATAATCTAATACTCATCTTCATTGAAAAAGAAGTCTTCCTGTGTAGGATAGTCGGGCCATATGTCTTCTATACCTTCATAGATTTCTCCTTCGTCATCCAGTTCCTGGAGATTCTCAACTACTTCCAAAGGGGCACCGGAACGAATGGCATAATCTATAAGCTCATCTTTTGTTGCCGGCCATGGAGCGTCTTCCAGATGTGAGGCCAATTCTAATGTCCAAAACATATTATATTTACAAGTATTTTATTTATAATTCCCGCAAATGTAAGGTTTCAATCAAGAAATACAAATTTTATTACTTTAACATTTAAATACTTTAGATTTTATTTATTGCAATAAGAAAATTATTCTTCAACAATTAATTGTTTTTACTGCCATTTTAGGGCATTTTTACATTATGCTTTCTGCTGACAAGCTTATTAAAAAGTATTCCAGCCTTACTGTGGTTAATGATGTATCATTAAACGTGGCAAAAGGCGAAATAGTATCTATTATAGGTCCCTCAGGGGCAGGAAAAAGCACTTTGTTGCATTTACTGGGTGCTTTGGATAAACCTGACAGTGGCTCTGTAAGAATAAACGATATTGATGTTTTCCAGTTAGCATCTAAAAAGCAGGCCAGGTTCCGGAATAAGCATATTGGTTTTGTATTCCAGTTCCATCATTTGCTGCCGGAGTTTAGCGCGCTTGAAAATGTGGCTGTGCCGCTGTGGATAAGCGGTAAGGGCAGAAAAGAGGCTTTGGCTGAGGCATCTGAAATGCTGAATACTGTGGGCCTGGAACTGAGAAAGGATAATAAACCATCTGAATTATCGGGGGGGTGAGCAGCAAAGGGTGGCTATAGCGAGGGGCATTGGTAAATAAGCCATCTATTATCATGGCGGATGAACCTACGGGCAATCTGGACAGCGCTAATGCCCAATCTATTCATCAGTTGTTCCTGGACCTGAGAAAGAATCTGGGACAGACCTTTATTATGATAACTCATAACGAGGCGCTGGCGCAGATGACTGACAGGACTTTTACTATGAAAGATGGCAAAATTGTGGATGAGATAAAGAATAATATGTAATATGAGTGTGTCATTTCATTTGTAATTGTATCTTTGGGCGGATAATAAGTCTTTTTAATTAATTTATTCACTTTTTCATTTTCCCAAAAAGTATATTTTTGCAACATAAAAATTAAAAG
>CAIYVS010000552.1 GCA_903929655.1 uncultured Bacteroidota bacterium
CAATAGCCTCAGCTCCGCTATATTCTATATTGGCCCTTGTAGTATCAAAATGAGTATTGCTGATAAATGTTTTCCCTTTTCCGCCCAGGTAGCCATATAATATTCGCTCTGCGGCGCGTCCCTGGTGCGTAGGCAGCGTATAAGTATAACCCGTAAGATCATTGATCTCGTGTTCCAGTCTTTCCCAGCTGCTGGCCCCGGCATATGATTCATCACCACGCATGATACCTGCCCATTGTTCGCTGCTCATGGCCGATGTTCCACTGTCTGTCAAGAGGTCGATAATTACCTGTCTTGAACGAAGCAGGAAGGGATTATAATGTGCCTCTTTAATGTATTGTATACGCTGCTCTTCAGTTGACATATAAATAGGCTCAACTGATTTTATCTTAAACGGTTCGATGATCGTCTTAAATGACATGATATTTATGTTTTATATAGTTTTTTAATTGTTCAAAAATGATTCATCTGCTATCAGTGACGCGTTTGGTTCTTCTTCACGTGCCCATAATAATTTCTTGCCAAAACCCATACTACTGTCCGTCATTTTAATGGTATCCAGCCTGATGCTCATGACATCGCCGCTCATAGCCAATGCAAATGGAAATTTCTTATGATATAGTTTGGAGGAATTGACACATAAAATATGTTCTGCCTCCAGTAAGATACCTGAGAACTGGATGCCTTTTACAGTTAAGTTCTCTAATTTATCAGGTAGTATTGTTCCTGCCACTTCTGCTTTTTTATCAAGCAACTGTGCATGATGAGAATCTTTTGAGGTCTTGAATAACAGTAAATGGTCCTTTTCGTTAAATGTATAGTAACAGCTAAAACAATAAGGGTGCCCATTAGCATCTGCACAGCAAACGCTGGCTGCTTTCTGGCCTTTCATAAAATCAATGATATGCTTGTTCATAAAACCTTAATAATTTTTACCGGACATGCATTCGCAGTCCTTTTTGATAGTTCTACCTGCTCATTGTTAATTTCAAGCATATAGATATCTTTTTTTACTTTTGCCTTTAGCAAAGTAGCCTTGCCATCTTTTTTTGACATTCTCCACATATCGGCCTGCATCTCATAACAAATATTGCAGCCTATACACTTTCCCCTGTAATGAATGATCCTAGGCATCAATTCGCTACAATTTTATACACCTTATCACTCGCACTCAGCTTATCTTTAAAAGGCAATGTTATCTTGTCGCCTTTTTTTGCTTCATTACTTACAACCCCGTTCACATATAATTCGTCCAATTGTTCTTTTACCACTCCTATTTTCGGCCCTATGATCATAATTGCGTCACCCTTTTTTATACTTCCGCTCTCAACAAGAAATTCTGCAACCTGGATTTTAGGATAATATTTTGTGCTTTTGCCTATGTATATTTTTTTGGTTGTAGCTATCGATCCGGGATCTGGTGTCCATTCTCCCAGTTTCCTTCCTAAATAATAACCCTCCCAGAAACCACGGTTATAAACAGTTGAAAGCTCTTCTGTCCACCTGGCTATTTTGTCTTTTGTATAATTCCCTTCCCTGATTGATTCCAGGGCCTCTCTATAACATTTCGTAACCGTATATACATAGTCGGCAGACTTACCCCTTCCTTCTATTTTCAGCACATCAGCACCTGTATGCACTACCAGGTCCAGTATATCAATCGTACACAGGTCTTTGGGCGACATGATATACTCATTATCTATCACCAATTCCTCATTAGTTTCCAGGTCCGTAACCTTGTAAGGTCGCCGGCAGTTTTGGGTGCATGCTCCTCTGTTGGCAGACGCATTTTGTGTATGCAGGCTCATATAGCATTTACCTGACACAGCCATGCACAAAGCCCCGTGTATAAATATCTCGATCTTTAATTTTTCGCCTGAAACACCTTTTATTTTCTTCCGCTTAATATTTCCACATATCTGTTCCACCTGCTTTAAGGTAAGTTCTCTTGCAAGCACGATGACATCGGCAGCCTGCGAAAAAAATTGAACTGATTCTAAATTACTCACATTCGCCTGGGTGGAAATATGAACAGGCATCCCTTCTTTCCTGCACAACTCAATAATTGCAAAATCAGAAGCTATAATAGAATTGACACCTTGTTTCTTAGCTTCTTTAATAATCTTTTTTGCAAGCTGTATATCATGGTCGTAAATAACCGTATTAAGCGTCAGATAGCATTTAATATTATTTTCTTTGCAGATCTTGCTTATTTCCTCCAGGTCTTCCACACCAAATGCGTTTACCGATTTGGCACGCATATTCAATTGTTCCACCCCGAAATAAATAGAATCCGCACCACCTTGTATGGCTGCCTGTAAACTCTCGTATGAACCAACAGGGGATAATAATTCGGGTAATTGTAAAATGCTTTTTTTCAAAATGTATCTTTTCTACTAAGGTATCAGCCGTATTTAAAATTTGTGTAAAAAACACGATTTTTTCACACATAAACTATGACGACGGTCACATGATTACCATCATACTCAATGTCTGTACATATACATTTCTTTGCACAGCAAAAGCACTAAAAATGAGTAAACTGGATAAACGTTCGTGGGCAGAACCATTCAAAATTAAAATGGTAGAACTGCTGAAAATGACCACAGAGGAACAAAGGGAGAAAGCTATAAAGGAAGCAGGTTACAATACTTTCCTGCTCAAATCGGAAGACGTATATATAGACCTCTTAACCGACAGCGGCACATCGGCCATGAGCGATCGCCAATGGTCTGGCATGATGATGGGTGATGAAGCCTATGCCGGCAGCCGTAATTTCTATAACCTGGATGCCGCCATGAAAAAATACTATGGTTACAAATACCTTATACCCACGCACCAGGGCAGGGGAGCAGAAAATATCCTTTCCCAGGTTATGATAAAGAAAGGTGATATAGTGCCGGGAAACATGTATTTCACCACAACCCGCCTTCACCAGGAACTGGCCGGTGGTACTTTTGTTGATGTTATCATTGATGAAGCCCACGATTCTGAAAATCCGCACCCTTTTAAAGGAAATATAGACTTAAATAAACTGGAGGCTGTTATAAAGAAATACGGCGCCAATAAAATTCCTTACGTCTGCGTAGCGGTTACTGTGAACCTGGCCGGTGGCCAGCCTGTAAGCATGGCTAATCTTAAAGAAGTCCGCAAGCTTACCCAAAAGCACGATATCAAGATCATGCTGGATATGACGCGCATCGCTGAGAATGCCTATTTCATCCAGCAGCGCGAAAAAGGCTATGCCCGCAAAAGTATTGCCGCGATTGTGAAGGAAATATGTTCTAATACTGATGGCGCCACTTTTAGCGGTAAAAAAGATGCCTTGGTGAATATAGGTGGTTTCCTGGTACTGAATGATAAAGATGCCTACGAAGAAGCCAGCAACCTGGTGGTTGTATATGAAGGCTTACATACCTATGGCGGCATGGCCGGGCGTGATATGGAGGCTATGGCCATTGGTATAGAAGAATCGGTACAGGATGAGCATATGAAGGCAAGGGTAGGGCAGGTGCTATACCTGGGCGAAATGATGAAAAAAGCGGAAATTCCGATTGTGCAACCTACTGGTGGTCATGGTGTTTTTATTGATGCCAAAAAATTTCTCCCTCACCTTAAACAAGACCAGTTCCCTGCCCAGGTACTCGCCGCAGAATTGTATGCAGATGCCGGTATCAGGACCATGGAAAGAGGTATTGTATCTGCAGGCCGCAATGCAAAAACAGGTGATCATTACTTTCCCAAACTGGAACTGGTGCGCCTCACCATCCCTCGCCGTGTTTATACACAGGCGCATATGGATGTAATAGCAGAATCGGTAGAAAGGGTTTACGAAAGAAGAACAAAAATAAAAGGCCTTAAAATGATCTATGAGCCTAAATACCTGCGTTTCTTCCAGGCAAGGTTTAGTAAGTTGTAAAATAGAATTGTTAAATATATTTTTTTATTTTAGCGGGCTATTATGGCCCGCTACTTATTTACTCTAATCCTTATAACGGCACCTGCAATGCTCTACGCCCAATTTTTCATTGGGACAGATGGTGCATTAGATAGATCTGTTACGTTTTGCCAATACCCTGTTTCAAATATCAAACATTCTGATATCACATATGCGCCGGGCTTTTCAATAAACCTTTTAAGTGTACGTTCAGGGAGAATTAATTATGGTATTTCTTTTTATTTCGAAAAGTATTCAGTTGTATACGAAGAAACCAATCACTCTACAATTATTGACTCTGCTTCTGACAGACATAAAAGTTTGTTTATTTATATTGCTCCTGTCTTAGACTACAGAATTGATGCCCATTCAAATTGGCATTTATTTTTACGTCCATCATTGGGCATTGAAACTTCCGGTAATGATAAGTGGACAGGCTCAGGATCCGATAATGGTTATTTATCTTCTGTTACGGGTGCAAATTATACTCAGCAACAAACTTCTCCATCCTCTTATACAAATCAATATAATACAGTTAACGATAACAATACCAATCATTTTGTAAATAGAACAATTGTAAGAATAGGTTTGCAACTACAAAGACGTATCAAGTTGTCTGCCCGTGATTTGCTTGCAACAAATGTTGGATATAGCTTGATGCCAGGTAGTTTGACGTCTATATTTAGGAATCACGGCTATGATATAAATTTAAGTCCACAGGTTTTTAGCTTTGGCATAGGATATATGAGAGAATTCAGAAAGAAACCCCAAAACACCAATTAATGCTACGCAATATTCTATTTATTCTTTGCTCCTTAATTGTTACACATACCCAAGCACAGTTCTGTATTTGGGCAGATGCAGGACTTGCACAATCGCGAACTCAATTCCATTATTTTTATTCCAATGCCGACTATACAAATATCTCTTACTCGCCAAGGGTATCTATAAATTGTTTAGGATATAGCAACAAAAGAATAAACATAGGGCTGTCGTCCTATTGGGAAACTTATTCAATTAATTATCACCCTGCCAAAGGAAGTGGTGGACATATTGTATCTGTGGGTAATTCAGGTAATTCCACTATCGCAGACATAAACGATCAACATACCAGCAGTTATTTATATATAGCACCATTATTAGATTACAAAATAGACGATAAAAGCAATTGGCATCTATATTTATTGCCATCAGTCGGATTGAACTTAAGCGGTAATGACAAACCAGGGACAACGAAGAATACAAACGAATTTATAAATAAAGAAATATTCAGAATGGGTTTACAGATTCAAAGGAGATTTGAAATAACTCCAAACAGTCTAATAACAGCTACTATAGGTTACAGCATCATGTCCGGGAGTATGAGTTCTTTGTTAGAACAATATTCCTCCAACTCTAAATTAAATCCACAGGTTTTTAGCTTGGGCATAGGATATATGAGAGACTATAAAAGAAAAATGGTTACCCGAAATTTTCCATTTTCGATATCTGCTGATATCGGGTATTCAGTTCCTATAATAACGGGCATGAGTACCACGAATTATGCCACCAACACCAAAATTACTGCAGATAATGAGTTATATTATTCCCTGTCAATCCTAAGAAATAAAGACAAAAAATTTAATTATGGTTTAACCGCGTCCATAGGGAAGAATTCCATTAATCTTACTGCAGAACATTACGACTCTTATATTTACTATTATTCATCATCATCGTCTTCATTAATTGATGACCATCAAAGTACCTATTTGTATTTGTCACCTTGCTTAGATTGGAGTATAGACAGAGAACGTAATTGGCATGTTTCCTTATTGCCATCCCTCGGGATATTTATGAGTGGTCGTGACAAAGGGAATATATTTGCAAACTATTCACATCTTGCTGGTGGTGATACAATTATCTACCCTATTTATGGAAACACGTATTATTATAGGTCATTCAATTCTGCAGAAGATATTAAGAAGCTCATATTCAAAACAGCTCTGCAATTCAAGCGAAAATTTTTGATACAGGGTAATAACTCATTAAGCCTTATTGCAAACTATAGTTTTATGTTTGGTCATTTAACTAATATTACCTCACAATATAAAGAGTTACGACCAGGCGTTTTCACTTTAGGTATCAGTTATGGCTTAATGGAATTTAGAAAAAAAGAGGAAAATAGTAAGTCCATGTAATTTTAGAGAAAAAGGGGGAATAGTTAATTTAATACGTCTATTATATGTAAACTCCGTTGAACTCCTAAATCCACCAACCTTATGCTTCGTTCTGTTTTTATTCTAGGCCTCACTATTGCATCATTTAGCTCATGTGCCCAATATGCTGCCTGGGCAGATGCAGGAATAAGTACTTCAATAGCTTCATTTCATACTTCAAATTCTGTTGATCTGGGCAAGTATGCATATTA
>CAIYVS010000553.1 GCA_903929655.1 uncultured Bacteroidota bacterium
AAGACTTATTGGTTCTTAGCGCTTTGTGCATTCTCTTTCATTATACTTGCCATCCTTGTAGCCCGTTATCAATTGAATGTATCAAAGCGTAAACAGCAAGAACAATTAAAGATAAAAGACCAGATGGCACAACTGGAACAGCAAGCAATACAGGCTATGATGAATCCTCATTTCATCTTTAATGTAATGAACTCTATACAGCATTACATAAATAATAATGAAAAGCATGACGCCAATTTATACCTTACAAATTTTGCAAGGCTCATTCGTATGAACCTGGATATTTCTTCAAAAAGATATATTTCGCTTGATGATGAAATTACTTACTTAGAACAGTACTTATCTTTGGAAACCCTTCGTTTTGGCCAACGGCTTACTTACAAAATAGACATTGACCCTGCAATTGATGGATATGAAACAGTGATACCGGTGATGCTGCTACAGCCATTCATTGAAAACGCCATCTGGCATGGCATTCTTCCCAAAAAAGAAAATGGGCATGTTCAGGTGGATATAAAAAAAGAAAAGGATAACATGCTTAAAATTCAGATCACCGATAATGGTATTGGCATATCCGTTCCCCTGGAAAATATAGAAACCGGAATGAAAACACATATAAGCCAAGGTATGAAATTGACACAACAACGTCTCAATCTTATAGGAAAAATAACAGGCCACATACTTTATATTAATGTTCACGATGCTTTCCCCGGGGATAAATACAAAGGCACCCAAGTAGAAATACTACTTCCTGACAACCTATCGTAAAAGATCTAAAATATATTGTTACATCGGCATACTTACAACATGCCTTCTTTATAGATGGGTTGGAGGAGTGTCCTTTTACCGTTCCCTCGCTTGTTGATACCGTTCCCTCATTTGTATGCATTAAATGAAATAGCGTTACGAATATTGGGTATTGATATACAATTATAAAAATCTTGTCTATGAAATACCGGCTGAAAATAACAAATTATTTCCGTGGTTTAGTAATTGTGTTATCCCTTTTAGTATCAGGTGCAAATAGCGCCAAAGCTCAAACTCTGAGAGCAGGCATGGACGCTGTTGTTACCTTATATGGTGACAGTATGAATCACCCTGTTGCAATGGTAAAACGTGTTGGCGATCCGAGCGCAGCACCGTTTTCTCCGCTCAATTGGGTACCACCAGGCATAGTACCTGCCATTACTAATTGGAATGCTGCAGATATGGGCCAGGTATTCGGCACGACCATTGACGCGCAGGGCGACGTATTCTTTGGGGCTACAGCTATGTATTTTTCTAACCCTTTTGGGTTTCCTAATGCCCAAAGATTAGGTTTTTCAATTGTTACAGCCGCAACAGTAAGTAACGGGGCTTTCCATAGTGTAGCCGGTGGTGATTTCGGATTGATCTATAAAGGAACATCTCCTGTTATCAATACTGTTAATTGCATTGTTACAGCATCGCCAACTGCAGCTGGCGCGGGAGTGGGTACCACAAGGTTATACAATACCGGTTATGGTATTGGCAATATAGCTTATTCAAGTACTTACAACAAATTGTATGCTTCTAACCTGGAGGATGGGATGATCTATTGCATCGACATTACGGGTAATGTTAAATATGCATTCGACCCACTTGGTGCGGATAATGGCAATCCTGGTATTGCACCAGTAGGCGAGCGTGTTTTTGCAGTAGGAGTTAATAATGAGTTTGATGGTACTACAAGGCTATATTATTCAGTATACCTTTCAAATACGGTAGCCAATAGTCAATCTGCTATCCGTTCCGTACAATTAACTGCAAACGGGAATTTTCTGCCTGCTACAGATGTGCAGGAAATATTCCTTCCTATCTCAGTAGTTAATACCTATATCTCTGATATTGCATTTTCTGTTAGGGGCGAATTGTTAGTAGCAGAAAAAGGGGAGCCACATGATGCGCATGTATATCAATACTACGGACGGCATAATGCATGGAGTGTAGAACAAGACTTACCTGTTGCCGATTTCTTTACTATGCATAATTCCGGCGGAGGGGTGGATTACGGCTTTGTAAGAAAAAACAATGGCCAGTTTGTTTGCGACAGCCTGATATGGACAATGGAAAATGCAATGGCCAATGTCACCTGGTATGGAATGCAGAGTATTCCGCATAATGGTTATATTCCGTTTGTGGGTACCGCTTTTGGAAGCCAGGCGCACGTGGTGGACCTTGATGGAATTCCGGGACTACAAAATAATGTGAAAGGCAGGTTTGGAGATATCGTATTCTACGACAGTGCATGCTCCGGCACAGGCCCCACAGATATTTGCGGCTTAGTGTCAGCCACAGTTAGTGTCAGCCCTGTAGGCAACTGCTGCTATAATATTTATATTTCCAACAAATACAATGCTCAATATTTTACTGCCCTTAATATACAAACAGGACACCTGAATATAGACAATGTTGCCGCAGGCAGCACCTGGGGTGGTGTTACTTATAAGTCCGGGCAATTAGTTAGCTTTGGAGATACCTCTAAACTTTGGTATCTGCCCAAAGATACCGGCCTAACAGCAGGATTTTTGCTTGCCACGATATGCGTATCCGGCACAGGGCCTGATGTACTTAAAGTAACATGGATCGGAAATGCGCCTCAGTTTGACAGCGTTTGCGAAAAAGATATAAATATTTCAGGTTGTGGAGTACCGGTTGATACCTCTTGTGTAGGGGTCATTAACCAAAAGGCTGTTTGTACTAATGGTGTTATGACACTGCAATTTCAAATAAAGAACAACAGTACATTCACAATGCGAAGTGTCACCTTGCATAACCTTGACCCGAATGTGAAAGCTGCCAGTTCCTTTGTGCCAATTGCCGACCTCTTACCCGGAAACACTTCTCCTATTTATTCCGTTCCTCTAATTGTTAAAAACAACGCAACTAAGGGATGTTTCTTTTTCTCTGGCTGCGACCTTCACGTATTCCCTGGTACCTCCGGCCTATATCCGAAATATTGTTGTATGGATAGCATCGAGTATTGCGTAACAATTCCGCAATGTGATAGCTGCGATGCGATCAGCCTTACTGCTACAAAAGATGATTCTGTAAAATGTTGCTATAAACTAACGCTTTCAAATGATTTATTAGGTACTACCATAAGCTGCATGAGGTTTAAAGGGGAGGCGGGCACGCAATTTGCCCTGTTTTCCGGCTGGAGTATACAGGCTCCTGTATCAAGCAATAAGATTACTATTTGTGCCCCTGGCAACAGTATAGCAAATGGTATTTACCCAAATTTCGCGAATTTCTGTATTACAGGTACTTCTACACCCCCATACAGTATTTCAGTTGACTTTTTAACTGCATCGGGAGAGATAGTCTGCACCAAACTATTGCAATTTGATAGTTGTACATTAGTACAGCCTACCTGTGCCAATATCATAAACGATTCCCTGTACTGTGATGGTAACAAAACACAATTCTCTTTTCATATAAAGAACAACAGCACATTCCCGCTATACCAGGTTGATCTGAGATTATCAGACACTGCTTTTAAACTTGACAAGAACCTTATTATTCCCGATCCGCCTATACAACCGGGGTTAAGCGGTGGTCCATATGTTGTTACTATAGATAGCCCTACAAACGGGAATGCTGCATTTTGTAT
>CAIYVS010000554.1 GCA_903929655.1 uncultured Bacteroidota bacterium
AGGTGCAAGGTGTACGACGTTTTAATAAAATGTTAAGCAGTAATAGTAAAGTTACGGCGACAATTTTACATACAGTAGGAACGAAAGAATATGACGGGATGGCTGTTGCTATTGTAAACAGACTGTAGCGCATTTATCCTCAGGTTTTGTGCCATTGTTGGTGTGTCGGGCATACCTGTCTACTGGCAATACAAAAAAACATGCATCGTCATTGCTCCCGGCTAGGTTTGGTCTTTCTCAAAATTGATGAAACTGGCGAACACTAGCTTTTGCTGCTATCTGACTATGGTGAAGAAAAGAAACCAGGAATAAATTCACTTCCCAGATTTGACAACTTTTTTTTGAAGTTGTCAAATCTTTACACACCACACATTACCAAAGGCATGATGAAATGGCTGGTACATGTATATGATGAGACGGGGGGAAACCGTGGCTATCGCTATTATTTTGACAATGGTAAAGAAAAGAAACCAGGAATAAATTTGAATGGTTCGAGTCCAATTGGGTTCACGAGACAGGCCTAACTCTTAAAGCGACTTATATCTTGTAGCGAAAGATTGAAATACCTGATTCAATAAGTGGCCATTCTTTTCTACCAGCCATTTGGAAAAATAGATTAAATTTAATCGTCGAATTTCGGCACCGGCAATCCGGCTTATCATCTCAAAAACACACATACAATGAGTCACGTCATCAGAAAGTCATACGAAGAAACTTTAAACATGATATCGCCAGAGGCATTTAAACAAATACGTAGCCAGCGAAAATGGCAAACTGTTGATATTAAAATTGAGGAGAAAGACTTGCGTAAAAATATACATTTTTTAAATGATGCAGTTGTTCTAAGGCAGAGCCCCGAGGGTGTTCCCTTAATGACCACCACCGCTATTTACGGGCCCATCCGTCCGGGCAGCAAAGTAGCATTAACGCCCGGAAAAGGTACCGGCGTTACTGTGATAGAAGAAAATTGTACGGAAGAATCTTTGATCAGCAAATTGGAAGAACTGGAACGCAGAGCTTCGGAACCTAAAGAAGGCAATGCTATAACGGTTCGTGCCAATTGGGTGAGCAGTGACGACGGAGGCATGGTGCCGAGCCTTGATGAGTCGGCTAATGTATTTGGCAGTACAGGGTCCTTATACGTAAATGAGAAAGCTGTGGTGTTGCCGGTGCTGGATGTGGATCATCCGGACTATCATCAAACGCTTGCTTTTTACGGGGCCAAACTCCTTATGCCAAAAGAAGAATTTTGCCTGGGCTTCAACAAAATACTATTTGGCATGGAATACAATACCTCCTTGCCCGACTATATACGCAACTACGCCATGTCGCCTTTTGGCGGTGGCGGTATGTTTGTAGAGCATCATCCCTTCCCGCATATTTTCCTTCCCAGGCCAAACGAAAAAGACCAGGTATTTTGTGAGGCCAAAGTTACATTAGGTCATAAGGTTAAAGACCCCGAAGATAAAATTCCCAAAATTATATTTACTACTTTCAGGGTTCCTTCAGACGGATCGGCCCTTGCCATCAAACCATCTGCAATTCATAACGATAGTTTTACAAACGGAAGATTAGCCGTGTTTGTTGCAAACACAGCAGCAGATACAGTAGCTTTCAGGGAAACTTCGCCATTTACCAATATAAGCGTAAAGGATAAATAAAAAATACAGGAAAATTTAAAGGTTTCAATTTTGTTTTCCCGTTATTCGGGATGTTCTGAAAGGCATCTCGAATTCAGAGATAAATCCCATTCTGTGAATGGTATTTGAAAGTATGAAGTCCGGGCTTAGCTTAGTCTTCTCGACAAACCACATATTCAGCGGCAATTTCTGACTAAGCATTGGCATGATACTCTTGTTGTGTATGTATGATAGCCTTATGAAATGGCAATACCAACAAACCTCCTGCAACTCATTTTCCGTCAGCGTGGCAGGTATGGGCATCTCATAAATTAATTAATAATTTCTACTTTGGAATCCGCTTTGATATTCGCCAACTTTTCACGCCATTTTTGAAGAGCCTCGGGTGTTAATCTTACCCATTCTGTTATTTCACTAACAATTTTCAATGGCGCTTGGCTGCGATACGACCTTGTTGGATTGCCGGGAAATTTTTTATCTGTAACATTCGGGTCATTTTCAAAGCTCCCCGTTGGCTCAACGATATAAACGCGTGCACACCCATCACCTTTCGCTATTTCTGCGGCAAGCCCTGCCCCATTAACCATGGCAGTAAAATAAATGTGATTCATTATAATTTGGGGCTTGTAATTCGACCTGAAACCTGCTGTCAACAAATCGCCAACCTGCAGATCAGCTTTTGTCCCGTGATAAAAGGGACCCTTGTCAGACGGTTTGTCAGTGAACGAGATCGCTAATTCATGATTCTTTTTTGCGTTGTCAAGGTCGCCTGATTCCTCATAGCATTTAGCAATATTTGAATATAGAGAAGGAAAAATTCCTTTAACATAGTCGTTATTGATTCTTAATGCAAACTGCAAAGCGGTCTCATGCCATTTTAATTTGTCGGAAACATTTTTTTGATGTCGGGCCACATTATGAGCAGCAATGAATTTTTCAAAGTCGTTTGTCGCTTCGTTCCAGGCTTGAAGAAATATTCTGCTTGCTTCTTCAGGTCTACTTTTTTCTTCCAGGTCCATACCTTGAAGACAGAGTTTAACAATAATGTTGTTTGGGTTAAATTCCATTTGCAAATTGTTTGTTTGTTTACTATAAAACATCAATTCCGTTGCTTGTCCTTGGACTATTTAAATGTCTTACTATGACCGCTAACATTCGGATTGCCGGATTGCGGCGATCACCTCTAAATAATGTGAATTTGCAAAAATACGATCATTTTCCTCTTGAGCTACCATTTTAATAGTCAAAATGCTCAATGCCTCAAAGATCTGTTTAGATAAACATCCAATAAGGCAAAATGGCTGGTTGATGTCTATGACGAGACCGGGGAACCCGTTGCAATTGCTACTATTTTGACTATGGTGAAAAAGAAGGAGCAGGAATGAATTCACTATACAGATTTGACAACTTTTTTTTGAAGTTGTCAAATCTTTGCGCACCCAAAGACATAACCAAAAGCATAGTAAAATGGCTGGTAGATGTATATGATGAGACTCGGGAGACCGTGGCTATTGCTACTATTTTGACAATAGTGAAGAAAAGGAATCAGGAATAAGTTTGAATGGTTCGAGTCCAATCGGGATCACAAAGCGGACATTTCAGAAATTGTAATAAACATTTGAGTACTATAGGGTTCACCGATAAAGGATTACAGTTTTTGTAATCTTTTATTTATTTTTACCTACAGCGACGCTGGGCACGGCCATTCTTCTCTAAAATCAAATATACCATTCGTAGAGTCAAAACAGCTATTCGTAGAGTCAAACCTGCGATTGGTAAAGTCAGTCCATTATGTTGACAATTTCTCCGATAATATTGAGGCGAAAATTTACCCCAAAAAAACAAACTTTTTCAATGCGTTATTTATTGAAATCATTACTTATGAAACATTCTATATATTTATTAAATATTAATTGTACACCTGATTATTTCAAAAAAATGAGAATTTTGAATTTAAAATTTTACTCAACAAAGCGCATTTTGGTAAGTACCTTGTTGACACTTTTGTGTTTCAATACATTTGCACAAGCATGGACAGAAGTTGGTACGGGCACAAATGCACTAAAAGCAACCGGATCTGTAGCGTCCTTACTTATTGATGTCTCGGGAAATATTTACGCCGCAGGAGGATTTATTGACGGCAATCTTAATACCTACGTCGCTAAATGGAATGGTACCAGTTGGAGTGAATTAGGCACTGGTAGCAATGCTTTGATAAATTCCGGTTCGTTCAATACAATAGAATCAATTGCCGCTGATAATTCCGGAAATATTTATGCTGCAGGAGAGTTCATAAATATAAATGGGAAACAATATGTTGCTAAATGGAATGGTACGAATTGGACAGAATTAGGTTTCGGTACTAATGCCCTTAACGCCAATGCTAATATTTATTCAATATTGGTTGACCATATCGGAAACGTATATGCTGCCGGAGATTTTACAAATTCAGGCAATAGCCGTTATGTTGCCAAATGGGATGGAACAAGCTGGTCAGAACTTGGCACTGGCGCTAATGCGCTGAATGCAAATGCAACAATATACAAAATAGCTCTAGATGCTTCGGGCAATATATATGCTGGTGGATATTTTACTGACGGCAATGGTAAAGAATACATTGCCAAATGGGATGGTACAAATTGGACTGAACTTGGGACAGGCACTAACGCGCTTAATGCTGATAATTTTGTGTCATCAATTGCTATAGATGCATCAGGTAATGTATATGCCGCAGGTAGATTTTCAGATTCCGTTATTTATTCCTTAGGGAACGAGTATGTTGCTAAATGGGATGGTACAAATTGGACTAAAGTAGGGACAGGTACAAATGCCATTTTTAATGGCATTATACGTTCGCTTATTAACGACAATGCCGGGAATTTATATATAGCCGGGGACTTTCTTAACACGAGTGCCAAGGAATATGTTGCTAAATGGGATGGTGGTAGCTGGAGCGAGGTAGGCACAGGAACTAATGCCCTGAATGCAAATGATCTTATTGAAACCGTTGCCCTTGACGGATCGGGGAACCTTTACGCAGGTGGCTTTTTTACTGACGCAACATTTCACAAGTATGTGGCTAAATACGGTATGACTTCAGGTGTTGCAAATGTCCCCGGGTCTGTCAACATTATCTGTATTTCTCCTAACCCGGCCTCAAATTCAGTTGCTATAAGTTTAAATAAACAATTTGCGAGTGCTGAAATTTATATTACAGATTTAATTGGCAGAGAAATATACCATTCAAATATCAGTAATTTAAAACACACAATTGATGTTTCTACCTGGAGCAATGGCTTGTATATATGTGACCTGAAAATCGATGGTAAAAAAAGCAGCGCTAAAATTGTGATTAATCGATAATTGCCGACTACATAATTTCTGCCTTGTTGCTGTTCTCACCTTGTTGTTGCGTATGTAAGGATAGCACTTGTGAAAAGGCAATACCAACAAGCATCCTTCGTTTAATTTTTTGTTGGTGGTTTCTCCGATTAATCGTTCTATTATCGAAGTACTCACTTACAAAAATTATACTAATAACTTCAAATCTTCTAAAATTTGGTTCGAGAAACGTTCAATAGGGTTCACCCGAAAAGTAAAATCTGCTATTATAGCGGCTTTTGTTATTTATTGAATTTCTTGTCCTTTCAATTCTTCGCCTGCCACATCCAGCAATTCAACTCTAGCACCTCATTGACGCGGGCGGTTCGATAATTATTTCATCAGCTCAGCTTTTTTCATTCGGAGCCTCAAACCCATATCGTATTGCTGCTTCAAGTATATCAATGTTTATATCTTTCAGCGTTTTGAACTTAATGCAATACCCCGTCACGCTTGCCTTGCTTAGTTTTGTTCCAAACGTTTGGGCTAAGTAGGTCTTATCTTTGATACCAAGGATATAGACAGAGATCCCGGTTTTGTTTGCGCTCAACCCAATTTGAAAAAACTCCCTGCTTGTTCCATTAGCATATTTTATGGTGTACGATCCATACCCTATATTAGGATTACTCACAGTTTTATTTTCGCTGTTTTTACCATCTTCGAACCATAATTTACATGCTGGTGACACCTGAAGTGTGAGCCGGTGCAACATTTGCATCTCACTTCGTTTTGGTTCAGGTTGGCTGGTAATATACTCTTGGATTTGTTCTTGTACGTTCATATAAAATATTAATTTACGGGTTGCTTACTATGCCTTTTCAAATCTCGTCAACCATCCATTGAATACCAAATTTGTCGGCAAACTTATCACGCCCTTTCTGAATTTACAAGGGGTTAATGCGACAATTTAAGGGGGAGATCACGTCAATCCTTGTATCAGTAACAATGGTTTTGATTCTAAGTGCGTAGGTAATAACGTTTTTTGGGGGGAACTTAAATACAGCTTATGTTGTCTTAATAGGAAGTATCGAAGGCTTTTTGCTATTAAAACGGACATTAAAACAGAAACCTTTGCGTCTTGGCGCCTTTGCGATAAAATTATCTTAAAAAAGATATTCACAAAAAGTCAGTCGGCTGCAAGCCCCTACCACAAAGCATTTCAACCGCTTTTTCAAAAATAATTGTTGATATCTTCCAAAAAACCGATTACCAGGCGCATTAATTTTGTTGTCTTTTTTAAGATCATCATTAAACGATTTTACTATGGCACAAATAGCAAATCAACCCCTCGCAGCCGCAGTCGTCAATTCCGCCGCAAAAGACCTTGCGCGGGATATGTACCTCAGTGGCAAAACGCAAACCACCATTGCAGGGCAACTCGGCGTTCACCCCAAAACCATATCCTACTGGATAAAGCAAAACAACTGGCAGGAAATTAAGAACACCCTCAGCCTCTCCCCGCTGCTCATCCGTTTCAATCTCTATGCACAGTTAGAGGCCCTAACAGAACACATTCTCACCCGCGAGGAAGGCAACAACTTCCCCGACAGCAAAGAAGTTAATATAGAGTGCAGGCTCGTTCAGGCCATATTCAGGTTCCCCGACTATTCCTACGAAGACATCGTAGCAGTATATAAGGACATCAATAAAGCTGCCAAAACCCTGGCAGCAGCGCCTGCAAACACGCCATTAAAAAATGAGAATTCAGCAGATAAACAAATAACAAAACTATCTGATAATCAAACACTTAACAACAAACTGCAGGATAAGGAAGGGATAAAGACGGATAAAGATCCTGGCACAGAAAACGCAACAGAAGAACAAGGAGATACAGGCTACATACCAAAGAAAAATGTAGTGCTTCGTTCCGGTGTCCGCTGGATAGAAAAAGGCCTCGTCTTCGACCCTAAAACCCGCCAAAACAGGAGGCTGCACTGGGAAGAATGGGAAGAACTCCTGCGAAAAGGCCTTACCAAAGCCGACTTTCAAGGCTGGCATCCGGCTAATAAAGCCTGATGCCCTTATGAATAGTTGGAAGCTAAGGATCAACATTTCAACCAATCCCCATTGGCACAAGTTTGGGGCCTGGTTTTACTTCTACCAGCAAAGCACTGTAAATTGAATATATTTGCCTATTAAGTTAACGATAAGTTTAACAGGCTCTTGCAATGGAAGATGAAAGTTTAAATGAGCAAACCGATGCTATAAAAGAATCTCCTGAAGAAAATATTGCTCCTGAAATATATCCGCATGTTATTTTAAAAGTAATTGAAACCAATTACATCACACACGATGTGAAGCGTTTTGTGCTTGAAAAGCCACCGGGATATACCTTCATACCGGGGCAATCCGTGAACATTTCCATTAATTTACCGGAATGGAAAAATGAATTGCGTCCATTTACTTTTACCAATTTACCTGATGACCAGTACCTGGAATTCATGATAAAAATTTACCCGGATCATAATGGGGTCACCAGAAAATTGGATAGCATTAATCAGGGAGATGAATTGATATTACATGATATCTTCGGCGCAATTCAGTATAAAGAAAACGGAGTTTTTATTTCAGCAGGTTCGGGTATTACTCCATTTCTGTCCATATTCCGCTATTTGTATAAACGAAAGCATATTCGCGAAAACGTACTGATCTACTCAAATAAAACATCACAAGATGTCATAATGGGAGAAAGCTTACATACCATGCTGAAGGATAATTTTATTACGGTCTTTACCCGCGAAAATGTAGTTGGATTTATTGAAAAAAGAATTGACCGAGACTTTTTAATTGATCACATCAAAAATTTCAAACAACACTTTTACATCTGCGGACCGGAATCTTTTGTAAATGATCTGAAAAAAATTCTCCTCAGTCTTGGTGCAACAATAGACCATATAATTTTCGAGTAATAAATGCACTCAAATCCTCTTAGAACACCAGATTGTCCTTTTTGAAAAAAAGGCGTAAAGGTACTTGAAATCAACAGACGAAAAGCTGATTATTGTCATATTCTTTGCTGACCGGCGTCACTAGGTTTGCACTGTAATCAGGGTTTAACCCTTCAAAACCCGCTAAAATATTTAACACTGTCGGAATGACAGGGTACGACAGAATAAAGATCTTTTTTTATGAAAGCACAACAACTATTAACAGGTTTAGTAGTGTTTGCATTACTGGGCACTACTCAGTTAAACGCACAAGTTCAGTCATCACTTATAAAAACGCATCAGGGAGTTCGGGCCAAAGAAAATGCAGATCCCGCTAACTTACCATCAAGTGTAAAGGCAATTAATATATCCTCCAGGTTAATTGGAATGAATTTCAAAACATTTAATGGTGCATTTTATGAATCGACGGATTCATTTGCTTTTACATTTTCAAACAACAGGGGCGGAGATTTGAATTCAGAATTTCTATTGTATGACAATGGATATCTTTGGAGCTACAATCCGGGAACTGGTACCTACTATAATTTTGAGAGAGCAACGCAAACCTTTGACTTGAACAATAACCCCATTATGCAAACTTATCAGTTATGGGATATAGCAAGCAAGTCATGGACAAATGAAGCTCGCTACCTGAACACTTACGATTCAAGACATAATATACTCGCAAGCATTTTCCAGACATGGGATATATCAGCGCTTAATTGGAGAAATAACGACCAAAGTATTTACACTTATAACTCCAACAATCTGCAGGTCACCGAAATTCACCAGGTCTGGAATACATCTTCTGATGGCTGGAATAATATTGATAAATATACACACACCTATACCTGGAATAGAAACATGGCAAGCCAGCTATATCAGAATTGGGACGATGCCACTCAAGATTGGATTAATTCAAACTTGGTCCAAATGACCTATGACGCTCTAAACAGGATGTTGACATATTCAAACCAGGTTTGGAATACAACATCCGGCGTATGGGAAAATGACATCCAATATACATATGCTTATGACAGCTATGGCGATGAAATCTCAAGCCTATTTCAAACATGGAATACGCAAAGTAACAGTTGGTTAAATTACAGTCGGCACTTGTATTCCTATGAGAGTGGCAATATAGTAAGCATCCGGAATTTATTATCAGACCTGTATGAAATATGGGATTCCGCTGCCTGGACACATGTTACTAATGTCATCTATACTTACAATGCCGGCAATGACCGATTAACTGAAATGCGCGAGATTTATAATAGTACAACTTCAAGTTGGACAAACCTATACCTGTATGCCTCTACTTACGATGACAGGCACAACCAGCTTTCACACCTGGAACAAACCTGGAGCATTGCAGATAATGACTTTGTAAATTCCAGCATGGTGGAACGTAGCTTTAACAAATATAACCAGTTATCATCTCTAATAACAAATACATGGAATCCGGGGGGATTTTGGCAACCGCTTACAAGCGATATTCAGGAAAATTTCTATTATGAAGAATATGGAGCAACTGTAATCAATAGCCTGCAATCACCAGCCAGTATATCCATATATCCTTCTCCTGCAGAAAATTATGTAAATATCGACGTCGCTTGGAATAACAACCAATCTGCCGTGATAAGTATATTTGATGCCTTGGGTAAACTTTATACTCAATGGGAAATTGCAAAAACAGATACCTATCACAGAAGCCTTTCTGTTTCTAATTTCCCTGTCGGAAACTATTTTATAAGAATCAGTGGTGAGAAAGATCAAATTGCAAAACAATTTGCTGTATTACATTAATAAATATTGCCTTCAATTAATATTTATAAAGAGCGCCATCATAGGCGCTCTTTATAAATAAAACCGACCCGAAAGCGCAATCATTTCGGAGTTTCATAAACCAACGTTGACATTTCAATAATAGACATATTTCTTTTGTCAAAGGCCTTTATTGGCTCAATTTGACAAAATCATCTATTTTTTTCAAATCTCTGCAACCATTTTAAGCTTTTACTTAATTTTACTCCTCTACCTACAAAAAACTAAAAAACAACAATGCTACACGCAGAAGGCTACGTTCGCAGCGAAATAGAACACGGAATCGCAACCATAGAATTCTTTCACCCTGCCAGTAACTCATTACCCGGCATCATACTTTCAGACCTTGCAAAAACCATCAATGATATTGGTATTGATGAGAGAGTAAAAGTCATCATTCTGAAAAGCGCAGGCGAAAAAGCTTTTTGTGCAGGTGCCTCATTCGATGAACTGATAGCCATTAAAACCGAAGAAGAAGGAAAAAAATTCTTCAGTGGTTTTGCCCATGTTATCAATGCCATGCGCAAATGCCATAAATTCATCATCAGTCGTGTGCAGGGCAAAGCAGTTGGTGGAGGTGTTGGCTTAATAGCAGCTACAGATTATGCTATTGCAGTAGATACCGCATCTGTAAAGCTCAGCGAACTGGCAGTAGGCATAGGCCCATTCGTAGTAGGCCCGGCAGTGGAACGTAAGATAGGCGTATCCGGCTTTTCCCAGTTAGCAATAGATGCTACAGAATGGCGTTCTTCAGAATGGGCCAAAAAACATGGCCTCTATTCAGAAACCTATCATCATATTTTCGAGGTAGATGATGCCATAAAAAATCTGGCCGAAAAACTCGCCAGGAGCAGCCCCGAAGCTATGGCGCAAATGAAAAAAGTATTCTGGCATGGTACCGACCACTGGGATCATTTACTGGCAGAACGTGCAGCCATCAGCGGCCGCCTGGTACTCAGCGATTTTACGCGCAATGCAATAAACAAATTTAAAACAAAACAGGCAAGCAATTAAGATACAGCGTCAATAAATACCTTTTCATAGGCATCAGTTATGGTGTCCCAGTTATAAGATGAGCGTATCTTTTCAATATTATGGGCAGTCATGACAGCATAGTCTTTCTTTGTATGGAGGCCCAGTATCAGTTCAGCGATCTTTGCATCATCACTAAAATAAAATGCATCCTCGCCCAATATGCTTTTATTGAAAACATTATCATGGGCAGCAATAAGGGCGTTGCAGGCCATAGCCTCCAGCAGCGACGGATTAGTACCACCTACAGAATGGCCATGAAAATATAGCAAAGAATAATAGCGCAGATTATTGATACGGTCCTTATCATAAATACCCTCTGCAAAACGAATACCGGCCTCTTTACCATAAGTATCTTTCAGGTAAGTGCCAAAAGCATTAGTGGTATTCCCTACTATAAACAAAGGCTTTGTTGATTGGCTCTTGAGGTAGCCCTTAACGACTAGCTCTATATTATTCTCCGGCTCCATTCTTGCAATCAGCATATAATACTCATACGGGACTAATGAATAATGAGAAAGCACCTTATCATCAGGTTTATCAAACACTTCAGCACCATAAGCTATGCAGTGAGATACCTTATGATAGGTAGATTCAAGATATTGCTGTATCCCTTTGGAATCAGCTATTAACACATCTCCATGCATAGCAGCAAGTCTTTCTGCATACTTCAGGAATTTCTGTACATACTTATTGTATTTGCTCCGTTTCCATTCCAGGCCATCCATATTCACAATATTCCTGCTATGCTTTGGCCAGCGCATATACCATATACTGTTGCTGGTATAACCCAGTTGCAGCAATATATCAAAACCTCTTTTTTTTGCATCGCTTATACAGTTCCAGTCATAAATAAATTGCCCAAAGGTACCCAGCTTATCTTCCGGGTCCTTGCAATGTATTATCTTCACACCTCTCCATTCATCTTTTTGATATTCGTGCCTGTGAGAATTATACACCCATACCTGATGCCCTCTTTTTACCAATCCAAACGCAAGATGTTCAGCGCATTCCTCAAAACCGCCGTAGCGGTTTGGTATGCCACGCGTACCCAATATGCCTATCTTTAATGAACGAGCCATCTTTCAAAAATAATCACAAGAATTTATTCCAAATTTAAAACCTGTTTGTAAACACTTAAAGTCTCTTCAGCTGCACGCTCCCAGGTATAATGCTGCAAAATATACTGCCTGAAACTTTCATTATAAGGGGCTTTATATGCCGCGTCCACAGCGTTTTTTATAGAGTTTACATCATCAGGCTCACAGTACCATGCATAATCTTTAAAATAATCACGGGTATCCCCTTTATCTGTAACAACTATATTACAGCCCATCACAGCCGCCTCCAAAGAGGAAAGCCCGGTAGTCTCAAAATAACTGGGGAGTACATGCACTTTAGCATTGCTGTAAGCAGTGTAAAGATGCTCCCCATCAAGCCAGCCGTTTATCTTAATGTTTTCCGCTGCTTCTTTTTTGCACTGCTCAAGATAAGCCACAGCATTAGGCGAAGCCTTACCATGAATATAGACTTTATAAGCCGTATTACTCAACGCACGCACCAGGTTCAACTGATTTTTTCTGCTTTCTATTCTGCCCATACACAGTATACTGTCCTTATATTCCTCGCTGTAAGGATATTTCTTGTTCACCAATTCAGTATCTATGCCATTGGGCACAACATGATATTTTGCATCTACATCGTATTTTGCAGAAAGCCTTTTATACTCACTCTCAGAATTAGGCAAAAGATAAGCAGCGCGCTTCGCAATATATTGTATGGATCTTCTGTGTCCCCTCCATATGTAGGAAGGACTTACAATTTTTTCTCCATTCTTCAGGGCCCGGGCTATTACTTTTATATACTCCAGCCCATCTTCAGAGAATATTCTTTTCAGCAGGCCCTGCTTCCCGCCTGCATTTACAGTGCCATATTGAACAAATATAGTTGACACCACAAAAGGCTTTCCCGAAAGCCGGATATGTTTAATAATATCTGCAGGCCGTATTATATTGAAGAAATGTAGAAGGTCGTAAGAGGTATAATCTATGGATTGTTTACAAAGGTAAATGTCCACCAGCACGCCCTTCTTCCTCAGATTTTTGGCAGTTTCTTCCATCTGGCAGGTATCCCCACCAGGTGATGTAAATAAAGTAGAACGGCTGATGAAAGCGATTTTTATCATTTCCCTTATAACTTCTGCTTTTTAAAAGTAGCATATAGTTTTGTAACCAATGCAGAAGGTAAAAAAGAAGACAGCCAAAACAGGTATAGTGCCCGGTTTTTAGGGTACAAGCTGATAGCCTTTGCAAAATTTTCCCTTGCCAAAGGCTTATTGACATTGGTCCACAAATATTTCTTCCCCACCATGGCATAATAAGAGGCTTCTTTGTATGAAGAAAAATTCTGGCTGGCAATAATAGTTTTCAAAGTCTGGGCATCTTCATCAGAAACTGAGCCGTTCTCAATAGATCGCCTCCTGATCTTAAGAAAGGTTTTTCCCCTCCATTTTTCATCAATGGTTACCGACTCCGGGTTGAAACGGAACAGCAATAATTTTTGAGGCAGGTTGCATACTTTACCCACACACAATAATTCTTTCCACAATAAATGATCTTCGAAGGTCAATGCATTTTTAGGATATCCCCCTACACTCAATACGGCATCTTTTCTGAACATTACAGAAGGGTGAATAAACGGGCACTTATTATTTACCCCTGCTGATATTTCTTAGATCG
>CAIYVS010000555.1 GCA_903929655.1 uncultured Bacteroidota bacterium
GATGAGGGGGACCAGGGCAAAATAAAAGAAATAGCAGCCCTGAAAGAAAAATATGAGTTCCGTTTGTTTGTGGACGATGCACACGGTTTTGGTACCATGGGCAAAACAGGTGCAGGAATTGGCGACGAGCAAGACTGCATTGATGATATAGATGTGTACTTCTCCACTTTTGCCAAATCTATGGCAAGCATTGGCGGATTCCTCGCAGCTGACAAGAAAATACTAACCTACCTGCGCTATAACATGCGCTCGCAGATTTTTGCCAAATCATTACCATTGCCAATAGTTGTGGGCAACCTGAAGCGTCTTGAATTATTGTGCACAAGACCTGAACTGCGCGAAAAATTATGGCATAATGTTCACAAGCTTCAAAACGGATTTAAAGAAAGAGGATTTATCATAGGAGATACCAATACTCCCGTAACACCTGTATTTATGCAGGGAGGTTTATATGATGCTGTTCAGCTTACATACGATCTCCGTGAGAACTATGATATATTCTGCTCTGTTATTGTTTACCCGGTGATACCTAAAGGGCAGATCATTTTGCGCATCATACCTACAGCTGCACATACCGACCAGGATATAGAAGAAACACTGGCAGCCTTCAGTGCTGTTCGTGAAAAACTGGAAAAGAAATTGTATCCGCAGGAAATGCCACAGGTGGAAGCCGAATTGGTATAGTGCCCCTCATTTAATTTTTCATCTAAGCTCCTTTAACTAAATTAAAGGAGCTTATTTTTTGCGGCCGCTTGTAATAAAATAATCATTGTTCCTAAAATATAATTTTGTTAAAAGGGTGTTTTTACTATTGCGAATTTTATATTGAATTCATACTTTGCGTTCAAACCAAACAACATACCATGAAACAAAAGAAAATTGCAAGCGTTGCAATATATCCACCCATCGGCATAGCACGTGTGGGAAATTCTGACGAATACTATATCGCTTCAGATATTCCGGGCAAAGCCGCCGAGGCAAAAGGTGGCTATAAAGATGGTACCGGCAGGGTAAAAAAACAGGTGGTACGTTTCCGCATTTACGGCCTGGATGAAAAAGGCAAAGTAATTAAGGAACTGACTGCAGAAGATGGCGCCGTTTTTAATTGGAATGTACATGTAGCCAACAGAAAAGCAGGCTGGTACCAATTTAACAATGCACTCGACCTGCCGGGACAGGCAGTGCCAGGGGCATTCAGAAATAGTACTGTTACAGGCGAAAGCCGCAGCCAACTAATTATAGATCCCGGCCCAAGGCAAATAAGCGGGATAAATGAATCAGGCATTCCATACCATTTCACAGGAGGAAAATTTTATGATATGGAAGTTCCGCTGGGCGAGATACGCACAGACGGACAGGGCCGCCTGCTGGTATTTGGCGGAGACGGACATTCTGCCTCTCTCAATAATGTACAAGCAACAACCTTTGCCAACAATGATGGCTGGCATGATGATGTATCAGATGGCACAGTACAGGCAACTGTAACCTATAATGGTGAAACTTATGAAGCAGATCCGGCCTTTGTAGTTGTAACACCTCCCAATTTCGGGCAAGGCCTTTTTGCGGTGGTAACTATGTATGATGTAGTTGCAGACCTCTATTTGCGTAATGGCTGGATGAAAGCCCCTAAGCAGATCCAGTTCTGGGAGCATATCTATCCCATTTTAGAACATACCGTGCAAACCCAATGGGTAAACGGAGGCTTCTATATATTATTTGGTCAAAATTCGCCCAGCGATTTTACCAGCGAAAAAATACTGAAACAATTGGCCGACCCTTCTGACAAATCGAAAGATAAGCGTATGGAAGTGTTTAAATGGTATCGTAAACCAGAAGGAGATGTTTACGAACCGGCTAAAATACCTCCTTTTTATGGAGATGCATTCGGCGAATATGTCGAATTGCACAATGTTGATCTGCCATTAACACAAACACAATACGAGTGGATGGAAAAATGGGCCAATGGAAATTTTGTAACAGGCGCGCCACCTGCCGATGTGCCGTTTGAAGAACTTACACCAGAGCAACAAGTAGAGAACCTTATTAAGGCTCCGCTTGAAGAATGCCTGGGCGGGCCTTTTCATCCGGGTATAGAAATTACATGGCCTTTGCGTAACATGATAGTATGGGAAAAACCATTCCGTTTAAAATTGTTGCCCAATGGCGAAAGTCCCTCTGATAATTATGGCCCTTTGCTGTCTCCGCAAATTGCTTTAGGAAAAGGTGGCCCTTTAGATGGTAGTGGCCCGGGCTCTATGTCCCGCTGGCTGGGTGTGCCCTGGCAAACAGATGAGGCCAGTTGCTTATCTGGCTATACAACTTCCTACTACCTTACGCTACCCTCTTTCTGGGCCGCACGTGTGCCCAATTATGTATTGTCCGCAGATAGCTTTAAGCGCCTTACCGACAATAAAATGAACATAGCACAACGCCTGAAACACTTTGATTACAGGCAAAATTGGCTGCGCGATTTCAGTTCACAAAACATGGCCAGGATCAATGCCATGGTATCAAGATGGCATGAATTGGGGATCATAGTTCAGCACCCGCTTCCTAAAGAAAGCGCCAATGAATTTTTACCACAACAATTATGGGTAGAGTCAGACAGGGAAGATTATACTTCTGATGACCCTACTTTCCAACAGGTATTAATAGCAGAACATGCTACGCTACCGATATTGCAAAAAGCCACATTATTATTAAACAAGGTAGCAGGAGTAACTGAAGGGGAAGACAGGCCAAAACGCAAGCGTCAAACCTTTAGAAGGGATGAGCTTTAATACAAACCATAAACAAGTAATTATTGCAGGCGGCGGCCCTTCAGGGGCCGCCACTGCTTTAAGCCTTATTAGCCGGGGAATAAACTGTTTAATAGCTGAAGCCGAACCCTGTCCCAAATTCAAGGCAGGCGAAACTATACCACCTCTTTCATTACCCTTACTACAAAGACTGAAAATCAGCCACTTACTCAACGACAAGGCCCACCTGCATTGCTATGGCAATAAATTGATTTGGGGAGATTCTGAACCTTATGAGAAAAGCTTCCTGCTCAACACACATTCTCATGGCTGGCATATAGACAGGACTTATTTTGAGCAGCAGTTAAAGTTGCATACGATAGATGCAGGTGCGGAATGGTTAGCGGGCTACAGGCTTACTCAGTGTAAGCCCGGAAATAATGGATGGGACATAACACTTACCAACACAGAGGGCCAACAACAATATTTCTCTTGTGATTTTATAGCAGATGCCAGCGGCCGGGCATCACGAATAGCAAGAAGCATGGGTATCCAACGTAATAAATTGGATAATCTTACAGGCATTACAATGTGCTTCCATATAAGCGGAGGTAATAACCCATTTTATACTTTTATCGAATCTTCCCCACATGGCTGGTGGTATGCTGCTCCCCTCTCAGACTCCCGTATTATCACAACTTATTTTACTGATACTGATATTGTTGATCCGGGCATGATGCAAACCGGCCATCACCTGGAAGCAATCAAAAATACAAAAATGATAAAAGGTTTATTGGATGCAACAATTATAAACAATACAGCACCGGCAACTTATACCGCATCCACATCATGGCTCAGCAGGCGACATGATAAATCATGGCTTGCTGTAGGTGATGCCGCAATTGCCTATGACCCCATATCATCTTATGGCATTATATCAGCATTGGAGAGTGGCTATTATGCAGGCCACGCAATAGCAGATACCCTCAAAGGCAGTAAGGACGCTTTAATCGCATATGATTGGCTATTGAATAAAGCCTTTGCAACTTATAAAGAAATGTACATCCACCAATATAGCCTCGAAAAAAGATGGATTGAAGAGGAGTTTTGGAAAAGGAGGCGGTAAACGTAATCCCAATATATAAAACAGCTGCTTGTAACTAATATTCCCAAGGTTTATCCTAACAATCAGTAAAACAATTGGCTCAAATTAATTTTTCTCATTTTAGCTATATGAGAATTTTCTTTCCTGATGTTGATGGACAATAATTGTCTAAAATATTCTACACAAATGGTTTGAGATACAAAAGGTTCTTTTAGTTCCCAAAACTACCTCATCACAGAAAATATTGCATTGTGATTAATATCATTTTTTATCTGTGTAGTTTTATTTATCTTAACAGCACATATTATTAATACATGGCCTTTAAAAACACCAAACAATAAAAGCGTTTATACAATTAAATCTATCTATCAATATGACAAACATCAGGAAAATAGGTCTATGGGTTATCGCTACCCTGCTTTTTACTCAATGTTTTGCAGGTGATACTACGCGGATATTTTTTATCGGTAACAGTTTTACATACGTTAATGATGCACCAGCCCTGATTAAAGGCCTTGCAGATGCTGCAGGCGAAGGAATGTATTACGAACAACATACGCCGGGTGGTGTTTCAGTAGGAGATATCAGCCAGGATACTTTAGCGCACTGGCGTAATCCTTCTATTTTCAACACCTTGAATATGGGTAATTGGGACTATGTAGTGTTGCAAGACAATCAGGGAAGATTTATTATGGGCTATGGAACTTTCCCGTCAACATCTGTAAGCAAGGTAATAGAAGGGCACATTAAAATACAGGATAGTATGCACTATTATAACCCTTGCTCTCATATGGTATTATTTGCAGGATGGGGCCCAAAGAGTGGTTACCCACCTTATGCAAGTACAGGTGCCGGATTGATAAATAATATCTATGCAAATTATTCATTCCTCAACGATTCTATGCATGAGGTTATTTCCCCAATCGGCATTGCATGGGAAAGGGCAATGCAATTATTACCCGGCACCGACCTTTGGGGACCTGACAGTACGCACCCTTCTCTTGAGGGCAGTTACCTTACAGCAGCAGTTATTTTCAGCACCATCTTCCGGGTAAATCCCGGCCCTTTGAGCTTTACAGGGGGACTGGATTCGACAGTAGCCAGTAATCTGAGGAACATAGCCTGGCAAACGGTAGTTGACAGCATGTCTGCTACCAGGCTGTTTGCACTTAATATTCCCCTATCAGACAGCAATGGCACCTTAATTGCCGGGGGTGGCTTATATCACGACTATCAATGGTACAAAAATGATAGCCTGATACCTGGGGCAACAAATTATTTTACCCTTGCAGACAGTGGCAATTGTTATTACATAACAGCTCTTGATAGTAACGGTTGTTTATACAGGTCCATGCCTTTTTGTTCTTTCCAAACCACAGGCATTCCTGCAGAGCGTGCTCTTTTCAAAGCAGTGATTTATCCCAATCCTGCGCACGACTATTTACACATTTCTATTCCGGAAGACCAAGCACGACTTACTATTAAAGACATGGCAGGACGAACAGTACTTGAAAAAGAATTGAAAGAGCAAAACACAAGAATAGATATCGCAAACTTGAATCGAGGTTTATATATCCTGGCAATATATACCAGTGCAATAATCAGTAGAGAAAAAATATTGATCCAATAACACTATAGTACCCAATGCTATTAGGCTACATGGAGATGGCTATGCAGGGAAAAACTCTTTAAAATTAATTTTTCTTATTTTAGCTGCATGAAAGTTTTTATTCTCGGTGCATCCGGTCTTGTTGGCGGTAATTGCCTGAAACATTTTACCGAAATGGGATGGGATGCCAGGGGTTCTTATTTTTCGTATGAGACCCCGGGTACCGTATATTATAATACACTGGAGCCACAGCACCCGGATAATTTTGATGTACAGGCCTATGGTCCTGATGTGATTGTGCATTGTGGCGCCCTTACAGCGGTGGACTATTGTGAGAGCCACGAAGAGGAAAGCTACCAGAAAACCGTTCAAAGCACCATCAACGTTATAGCATTGGCCAAACAATGTAATGCACGAATGGTCTATATATCCACCGATTATGTTTTTGATGGCGTACATGGCCCTTACAGGGAAGACGACCCCGTGAACCCCATAAGTGTTTATGCAAGACATAAACTGGAAGCAGAACAAATGGCTTTAAAGGAATTACCCGACTCACTCGTCCTGCGTGTGACCAATGTTTATGGCAATGAAGTAAGAGGTAAAAATTTTATTGCCCGTATCATTGAGCAATGTCAGAAGAAACAGAAGCTCACTTTAAAACTTCCGTACGATCAGTATGCATCCCCTGCCAACGCATGGGATATTGCCCGTTCTATGTTCCTTTTATTGCGCGACAATAAAAAAGGCATCTACCATATTGGCGGCACAGATTATCTCAATCGCGTAGAACTTGCTTTAAGAGTATTGGCTTATTTTCCTGGTGCTCAATACGATCTCATACCTTTAAGTACCCAGGAATTAAATCAACCGGCAGCAAGACCTCTCATTGGTGGTTTTGTAAAAATGAAATTCAGTAATGAATATCCAGACTTTCTTTTTGGTAATGTTGATAGCTATATGAAAGAAGTATTAAACCCAAACTCTTAAAACAGCAAACGCTTTCATCATAAGTAATTCCTCTTTAGGGACCAGGGGTAAAAAGTAACCGCCCCAGCCATATGCCGGGGCGGTCGGAATGTACTTACTAACCCATCGTAAGCATAACAAATATCTGAAAAAGGATTCGGAATTAGAAATAAAATTTTTCTTAAGACATTAATGAATATTTACATAATTCGAATCAGCAAATAAAGTATATTTTCCTTATACAGATCTTATTTACAATATGGAATTAGTTCATATTTTCAATATTTCTGCA
>CAIYVS010000556.1 GCA_903929655.1 uncultured Bacteroidota bacterium
ATTTTGTGCAATCAGCCAATTTTTAAAACAGCAGCGCCTTTTATTTCGCCATTTCTTAAACAATTAAGGGCCTCATTGGCTTCTTGTAAATTAAATAAGCGGGTTTCTGTTTTAATGTCAATGTCGGTTATTACCTTAAAAAAGTCGTGAGCATCTTTTCTTGTCAGGTTAGCAACCGATCTTAGCGTCCGCTCCTCCCATAATATATCATAAGGAAAAGAAGGAATATCGCTCATATGTATACCAGCGCAAACAACTACGCCTCCTTTATCTGTATCTGTAAGTGCCTTGGGTACCAGCTTGCCCACAGGCGCAAAAATTATAGCTGCATCCAGTTTGACAGGTGCTTGTTGTGATGAATTACCTGCCCATATTGCACCCATTTTCAATGCGAATTGCTGGGCAGCCATATCTCCATCTCTCGTAAAAGCATAAACATGCTTCCCTTGCTGCTTAGCCAGCTGGATCAGAATATGTGCCGCGGCACCGAATCCATACATGCCTATCGTTTTTGCATTCTCCCCTATCATAATATATGACCGGTATCCGATCAGACCGGCACAGAGCAAGGGTGTTTTTGAAGGGTCTTTATAAGCTGATGACAAAAGGAAACAATATTGCTGGTTCGCCACCGTATATTCAGCATAGCCACCATCTATAGTATAGCCGGTGAACAATGCATTGTCACAAAGGTTTTCTTTATTGCTCAGGCAATATTTACACTTTCCGCAGGTATAGCCCAACCAGGGTATGCCTACAAGATCACCCTCTTTCAGTGAGCTTACATTGGCTCCGGTTCTTACAACATTCCCAATAATTTCGTGTCCCGGAATAAGTGGTAGCTTTGGGTGCAGCAATTCGCCATCCACCACATGAAGGTCTGTACGGCATACGCCACAAGCAATAACTTTCACCAAAACCTGTTCTTCTGAATAAACGGGCAAGGCGACTGTTTTGTATACTAAAGGACTGCCCGGAGACTCCAGCACCATAGCTTGCATTGTGGCAGGTAAATGTCTCATTATGTTTTATTTCTGAAAACAATCATTAAATAAAAGAAAACAAATACGGTAACGACCGAGGCAATTATAAACACCGGGGCAGCCCCGTATTCATACCATATCAGTCCGGCCAATGAGCTTGCGATCATAGTACAAATACTTTGAAAAGCTTTAAAAGTGCCGATAGCAGTAGCGGTGTCTTTTTTGTCAGCCATATTAGATATCCATGCCGTTGAAACACCGTCTGTAGCTGCAGCGTATACACCATATAGCAAAAACAAAAGAAAGAACACAATAATGTTATGGTTGATTCCCATGCCAAAATAGACGGCAGCAAATACCAGCAAGCCTCCTAAAAGCACATTTTTCAAGCCTATTTTATCACCCAGAGCACCAAGGGGATAAGAAAACAGTGCATAAACCAAATTGTAAAAAATATAGACCCCTATAATATGCGTATCATTAAGACCCGAACTTTTCATTTTCAACAATAGGAAATAATCACTGCTATTGAATAATGTAAACACTAAAAGCCCGCCTACTAATTTCTTATATTGCCAGTTGCTATCCCTCCAGTAACTAAAAAACGAGAAAAAACTAAAAGAAGATGATTTAGCAATTTGCGCAGATGCTTCTTTCTTCTTCTCTTTTAAAATAAATAGCAGCAATACAGAAAAAATACCCGGGAAAAAAGCTATGTAAAAAAGAGGCTTGTACTGTGCAGGAGCATAGAATAAATATACCAGCGCTATTGCAGGACCAATTACGGCACCGAGGGTATCCATGCCCCGATGAAAACCAAAAACCGCTCCTTTCGTTTGCGGGCTAGCCTCATCAGATAATAAAGCATCTCTCGCACCTGTTCTCAAACCTTTCCCAAAACGATCTAATGTTCTAGCCCCGAAAATCCAGGCAGGGAAGGTGAACAATGCCATCATAGGCTTGGAGATTGCCGCCAGGAAATAGCCCATACGAACAAATGGCAGACGTACCCCTTTTCTGTCGGAGAGTTTTCCGAAATACCCCTTGCTTAGCCCGGCAGTTGCCTCCGCAAGACCTTCCAGGATACCTATAAGCAGAACGGAGAAACCTATACTTTGCAGATAGATGGGCATTACGGGATACAACATCTCGCTGGCAACATCTGCAAACAGACTTACCATAG
>CAIYVS010000557.1 GCA_903929655.1 uncultured Bacteroidota bacterium
AAACACGCAGCCAAGCTATCCTTTAGGCACGCGGAGCGATTTGCCTAAAGGTGGCCTTTCTTTGGTTCGTTTCTTTGGCCACCCAAAGAAATGAACGTTCGCGCAGGAAAATGTCCTTTAAAACCCTGGTAAAAACAGGAAACCAAAGAACCTAAAAAGACACCCAAACAGCCCAAAAGGAAGCCAAATGTCCCCATTAGGAAGAAAAGCGGAAAAAATATTTTAGGCTCAAAATATCTCGTCAAAACGACTATAAATAATTAATAATCAATATTATACAGTTTATTTAATCCCCCTAAAAAATTACAAAAAAACCAAAAAACGGAAAAATTCCCAAAAAAGGAAAGCGAAATTCTCTCATGGCTACCCTACCCAGCCTCCTTTTTAGAAATAAAAACGACCATAAAAATTTTCATAATCATGAAATCTAAAATCTCGACTTACAACTGATGACTTATTACTTACAACTAAACGTTTCAATTTACATTCAAATAGCTCTATTTTTGCCCTATTATGCAACAAAATGACTGGTACGAAAATTGGTTTGGCTCCCCCTATTACAAAATTTTATATCAGGACAGGGATGAACAGGAAGCCCGGGCATTTATTGAAAACCTTATTAACTACCTGGAACCTCCAGCAGATTGTCGCATGCTGGATATAGCATGTGGAGAAGGCCGCCACGCTATTCAACTTGCAGAACATGGATATGACATAACAGCGATAGACCTTTCTCAGGCAAATATAGAAACAGCCAAAGCCTCCGAAAATGAGCATCTGCACTTCTTTGTACATGATATGCGTTTCCCTTTCTACATTAACTATTTCGATTTTGCCTTCAATTTTTTTACCAGTTTTGGTTACTTTATACACGACAGGGACCATCTCTTAGCCGCGAAATCATTTGCAGGTGCCATTAAAAAAGATGGCCTTCTTGTTATAGATTACCTCAACCTCGACTATGTATTGCAGCACATGACCACCAGCCAAACAGTACAGAGAGGCAGTTATACATTTCACATACAGAAAACATTGCTGAGGAACCATATAGTTAAAGACATTAAATTTACAGACGCAAATAACAAGTCCAGGCACTATACAGAAACTGTGGCCGCTTTCAGGCTGCAGGATTTTATAGAAATGTTTAAAAAAGCAGGACTGTCACTTGTCAATACCTTTGGTGATTATAAACTAAACGAATATCATGAAGCAGATTCTCTCAGGATGATCATGATATTTAAAAAGTAAAAGAAAGAAGAAGCTATGCTGAAAAGGCTACACGATATTGCGCTCTACCTGGACTATACCGTATGGTACCAGATGAATACGGTATGGCATACACCTTTCCTGGATGCGATTGTGCCTTATTTCCGTAATCAATGGTTATGGGCTCCATTGTATTTGTTTTTACTGATTTTTCTTACCAAAAATTTCGGGGTTAAAGGATGGATATGGTGCCTGGTGTTTTTTATATCATTTGGCCTCAGCGACTATATCAGCGCAGCTATCATGAAACCTGAATTTCATCGTTTAAGGCCTTGCAATAATCCGTATCTTATCGGCATAGTTCATATTATCGTTCCATGCGGATCCGGCTATAGCTTCCCGTCCTCTCATGCTGCCAATCATTTTTGTATGGGTATTTTTTCGGCTGTTACACTGCAAAGAAGAATAAAATGGATCTGGCCAATCGCTGTTTTCTGGGCAGCATTGGTATCTTATTCCCAGGTTTATGTTGGTGTGCATTTCCCAATAGACGTAACTTTCGGCGCCCTGATTGGAATAGCTATTGGTTCCTTTACAGGCAGCTTATACAACAGGTATTTCAATCTGGGCTTGGTTGCAACAGGGCATGCCGGAGAAAAACCTATTTAGCAGCATTTAGATAATCGATCAATTCGTCTTTCGATTCCTTATATGTCAGACCATTCACAATATCGTTGTAATTCTGTTTGTCCGTAGTATGACTATAAGACCATTTAGCAAAATCTACCCTGCTGCTTTCAAAATTCAGCCATGTCAGAACCACTTGCAATTGTTTTGTGCTTATTGCTTTTTTCGCCAGGCCGCTTTGTAAATCTTTTAGCTTGTCGGTATCAGTTATCTTGGCTTTCACTTTAGTGCCAAGTTTGTCCATATCCTTTTTGTTCAGAGCCGGGTAAGGTGGCTTAGATGAAACTGTAGGAGGTATAAACTTTTTTTCTACCGGCTTAATAGCAGGCATAGTGTCAATAACAGTGTTTTGTACAGTACTGTTGTCCGGCACCAGTTTTCTGCCACGCATTTCTCCGGGGCCAGGTTCCAAATAATTATTATCCTCCCCAATAAAAGTGTGCATAGCACCTGTAGTGGGGTCATATACCAGGTTCGTTATGCCGTCTGCTGATATTCTCACTTTTCCTTCAAACACCAGGTGAGCTCTTGCATCGGTTCCCCCTTGAGGTGTAAACGTGTATATTTTTAAATAATGCCTGCCGGGAGGTAAGTCGCCAATAGTGAGGCGTGGGCCATGTTTCTGAAAATACCTTCCGTCAAGGGCTACCGTAATAGGATAACTATCCTCAAGCCTTACCCTTAATACCCCTTCATATCTTGGACGCCATTCCGGCTGCGCATTCATTTGTGGAACAGCAAAACTGAATAACACCAGGAGAACAAATATCTTTTTCATATTTATAAAGGTCGGAAATTTTACTATAATGGGACTCAATTAGAACGTGAAAGTTTAAGCAAATTACTTCTTTAGATATATCTTAACTTATTAGTATTGCACATAAAATACCAGTTGATACTGCTGCATTTAAAGATTCTGCCCCTCCTTTGCGGGGAATTGTAACTTTATAGGTGGCAATTTGCAGAATATCGTCTGATATCCCCTTGGACTCATTGCCAATTATCAGTACCCCATATTTCATTTTTGGCAGTTTATGGATATCTTCACCATCCAGGGTGGCTGCCAGCAGGGGCATTTTAGTATCAGCAATAAATGTAACCAGATCTGTACTATGTACTTGCACTCTAAGATGACTGCCCATAGCCGCCTGTATTACCTTTGGATTATATACATCCACACAATTCATGGAACAAATTAAATGTTTTATTCCAAACCAGTCAGCAATCCTGATAATTGTACCCATATTACCGGGATCCTGTATGCTATCCAGTGCTATACACCATTCGTTTTTTGGCAAAAGAGCGGGTGGAAATGGCATATTGATAACAAGTAGCACCTGGTTGGCCGTCTGCAAGCCCGATATGGATTCCAATTCCTGTTCGCTAACCTCACAAACAGTAACTTCAGCATGCTTTAGTACAAGAAGCCTATTCTCCTCTAACCATCCTTCAAGGGCTACTACTATTTGGATAGAGGCATTACTATTTAGCCATTCTCTGGCTATCTTGTCCCCTTCAGCAATAAATACATTATATTCTTTGCGGAATTTTTGCTGGGTTAACGAACGAATGTATTTATTTTGTGTTTTTGAGAGCATCGGGTACAAAACTATATTAATTGTTCTAAGCTAATACATG
>CAIYVS010000558.1 GCA_903929655.1 uncultured Bacteroidota bacterium
CTGTTCGGGATTTATGCAATATATACTGTGGCCGAAACTTCTGTTTTACAAAAAATAGCAAGACAAACGAAGTAGGCAGGGATCAATACTGGCCTTTGGGTTTATATTTGTCCAGTTTTATTTTCATCTCTTCGGCATGTAATTCAAGCTTTACGTCTTTTGTATTGTCCATATACCATAAACGATATTTTATCCTGTTAAATTCCAGGTAGCATATTTCGTCTGCAAAAGATATGGAGCAATCTATAGGTTTAGAGGAATCTATAGAAAGTGCGAGTTGTAAAGGATTAGTTTCCTTACACTCAAAAATATAGAGCTTGCTCGACTTTGGTTCGAGCCATTTGCCAGTCAAGGCATTGATAACCGCGTAGGTTAAATTTCCATCTGCAATGAGCATATAAGAGTGAGGGTGTTTTAAATATTATTTATAGAATTACATCATTCACCTAATTTAAAGAGAGTTCTTTACATTACATTTTTCAATTCGATGAAATTGGAATACAGATAGATGAAGCGGACATTGAATGAGCGTTTTTGCATAGCTTATCTGCAATTATTTCCCGGTTCAATATTGCATCTTCCCGATTCATCCATTTATTACATCTTTTTAGCCAAAATGAAAAAAAAATATTCAAACCTTTTTATGAAAATTTGCGTCTTATAAGTGGATACAGGGGGAAATACAAGCTCAGAAAACCTAATAAACAATTATCAATTACAATGTTAAAGAACAGGTTCCCATCATACTACATCGCCATATCTGCGTTGTTAGGTGCAGGCATATGCTATTTAGTACTTAAAAACCCGATAAATGTCCCTGAGACCTATGCATCTGCTGCAGCTACAAATAAAACGGATGCCTCGATAAATTGTGATTTTAATGTGGGGCGAATGAATGGTTATAAACACATTAAGCCATTAATATTTGCCGAGAAACAATGCGAGTCTCCATCGCTGGACGGAATAAAACAAAATATTGTAAACCTGGTTGAGACAGCTAAAGCAAGCGGCAAGGTGGTGTCTGCATCAGTTTACCTGAGGGTGTACTCAAAAGATGACTGGACTTCGTATAATGTTGATGAACGTTTTCACCCGGCTTCGCTGAGCAAGGTTCCCATATTGATAACCTATATGCGCATGGCAGAAAAAAATCCGGGGCTTATGGATAAAAAAATATTTTTTGATAAACCTGATGCTACGCTTCCTCCTCAATATTATCGTTCTGAGACTTTAAAACCTGCACATAATTATTCTGTTAAAGAATTACTGCGTTTCATGATAGCATATTCAGACAATGACGCTACTACTTTATTGTGGAAACAAATGAATTTTGATGACTACAATTCTACTTTTACTGACCTGGGCTTAGCAAAACCATCTTATAAATTCGAAGAATTGCAATTGTCGGCAAAAGAATATGCTACGTTCTTCAATGCTTTATACAATGCTTCCTATCTCTCCAACCAGGCATCTGAATTTTGTTTTTCCCTGTTGGTGCAATCTGATTTTAAAGAAGGGCTATTAAAAAAACTACCTGCAAATATTACTGTTGCGCACAAGTTTGGTGAGTGCAACTACCCAGTGGTGCATGCCCCAGGAGAAAAACCCTATGGCAACCTGAATGAGCTACATGAAGCCGGAATAATTTACTGCGATAGTACACCGTACCTGATAAGTGTAATGACGAAGGGAGCAGACAGAAAATCTCTATCTGAGCTTGTAGGCGATATTTCATCACTTGTATATACCACGCTATCCAACAAAAGCCAAAGCAGTATTCAGACCAACAGTAAGTGAATACATACAGCTTTTCCCTAGCTGCACTTATTTACCGCCTGCTTTAAGACAATTTTGCTTTTCAGATTCCCAAACGTTGCGGTCGGTATTGTTTAAGGATTCGGCAAAACGGAAGCACTTATCGGATAGTTTTTGATCCCAGTGTGTTGTATTCTGGTAGGTTTCGTTGAAAGCACAATCGCAGGGATTGGGCTTTTCAACAATACAGCCTGCCCAAATAATAGAAATACCAGCTACGATGAGCGCAGAACAGAAAAAAATGAGCTTGTTTTTCATATCCAAATATTATATTTTTTACTAATTAAAAAGAATATGCATCAGGTCAAACACAAAATTATAAGCTTTTAGCAGCTTATTGTATGTTGCCAGCCATATTCACAATTCATAAACAAAAACAAATTACAATTATACAAATTCAAAAAAGAATTCTGCAACCCTTTAATAATATTTAAATAAATCAATGCCCTCTTTTCGTATCAATAAATTAATTAGTATTGTATTACGCTGAGATTTACGCATAGTACGGGTAATTAAGTGCTTAACATTTAACGGATTTAGTTCCCGATTGTGTCTCGACGGCTGATGTATTTACTAACCCATTTTTGAAGCATTAGTTGATTTCGATACTACAATAAATTTATGAAGCAGGAAACCTCACTTAATTTCCTGGAGCAGTTTGTGCCCCAGGGAACGTTTGAACAAATTGCGCCTTTTTTCAGGACGCATGTTATTCACCTTACACTCACCCATGAGCGCAAAAGTGTCTTAGGCGATTATCGTAATCCCACGCCGGATAAGCCATACCATAGGATCAGCATTAACGCAACACTCAATAAATACAGTTTTCTTATTACCCTTTTACACGAGCTTGCGCACCTGTTTACGTATGTGCATTTCAAAAATGCGGTATCACCACATGGTAAGGAATGGAAAACACAATTCAGGCATATACTTATTCCATTCATGGGCAAACGCATTTTCCCCGGTGATGTTGAAAAAGCCCTGCATGCTTATTTGCATAATCCTGCGGCAAGCACTTGCACCGATGCCCAACTATACAAAGCTCTTTATCGCTATGATGAGAAAAAACCGGGTTTTAAATTAATTGACGATCTTGGCCTTAATCAACATTTTGAAACTGAGGACGGGCGCATTTATGAGAAGCTGGAACAATTAAGAACCCGCAGCCGTTGCCGCGACCTTAAAACCGGTAAGGTCTATTTCTTCCAGGGCATTGTAGAAGTAAAGCATATACGCAGGAGGCAGGCATCCTGAAATATTATAGCCATTATACGTTCACTTTGGAAATACCTTGGGTAGATACTTTTTAATATCCTCTAATGAAGTAACTATTTTGCCGCCACTAATGCGAATAAAATAAGCTACCTGCAGATTCACAATAGCACCTTCGTTATCTGCCGACAATCTAAAATCTCCCCGATAAGCAAGAATGGGTTTGTTTTGTGCAACAGCATACCCAATTTCTGCAGCTGTTCCGCTATCCACATCTACACCGTCCAGCACTGCTATAAGCCCACGGCTCTTATCTATGCCTTTTACATTATTTCTTCCAATAACCACATTCAGTTTGGCCCAGGCATTTTTACGTTCTATGCCATATGGCATTTTCATCACCTTCTGTATGTCTTTTCGCGGTGTGAGGGTCCAGGGATCAATAATACCATAACCTAAACCATTAATAAGCGGAAATAGCTTTTCGTGCATAAATAAATTTCCGACTTCAGAGAAACCTAATGGCGATGCGATATAAAGATCGTTGTTCAAGATATTTTGTTTTTATGCGAGTGCATTTTGTTCATGAATTAAAGAGAGGTAATCCACCATGTATTCCCAAAGGGATCAAGTATGCCA
>CAIYVS010000559.1 GCA_903929655.1 uncultured Bacteroidota bacterium
AAGATGTTTTTTGCATAAAATATCTGCGACCAAAGCTAAAAAATGAACCAACTAAATTTCATTCCATTCAACGAAAGTGCGTTTTGGTTCGATGAAAGGTGGTTTTCATTCAACGAACGGTAATTTTCTCAAAATACATTCCGATTATTCTCATTTATTAATAGACGTAATAATTCATTGTTTCAGAAAAGAATTCAGCAGTTTTTTCCTCTCGACATGCATAATCAGTAACAAGCACTGATGCGCAGGTCTTGAGGCGCTCGTTCTGAACCTGTGGTTTTTGCAATATTGCCGTAGATCATTTGTCCTGCCGCTACATTAAATGCCGCATGTTGCTTCTGCCCGTACATATCCAGCCATTCAACCGTTATGTTCTTGGTGTACGGTGCCTTGTTCCGTATCTGTGCGGTCCAGATCGTCAGGTCAAGCGGTGCCGTGTAGGAACTTGCCAGCCCTATCAACTCCACATCGGGGCAGTTTACCGGAGGAGACGTAGAATCAGACGGTATCTGCTTCGGGGCACTGAGGGCTGCCTGCCATGCTGTGTGCAATGCTTCGCAGCCAGTCAGGTTTAGAGAAATGAATGCTGCCAGGAGGTACAGACATAGCTTGCTTTGTATCGCAATGTTCGACATGCTTTTTTGAGAAAGATTTTTTTTCATGCGGTTTAATTTTAGAGTAAATACAAACTGCTTTTCCTTTATTCCTTATTATTCACCCCAAAGCAGTATCCCTTTTTATTCTCCTGATTGGCTGCATTGACTTGCAGCCCGCCGAGGTTTTCGTTGATGATCAAAAACACATACTCGCCGTCCGCTAATTGCTCCGGGTAGTTGATGGCATAGACACCATCAGCGACCTTTTTAAAGTGCAGTTGGATGCCATCGAGCTTGCTGTTCCCCAAGGCGTTTCCGTTCCCCAAGGCACTGCCCATTGTTACCTTATTGGTCACCAACTTGCGGTAGTCCTTCTTTTCCTCGAACTGATATAGTCCCACGACCGTTTCAGGATCAGTGCCCAGCTCAACCCGAATCACGAAGGTTGCCGTCGGTTTGCCTGAGAGCGAAGTCTTGGCACAGCAGCCATCGGCTTTCAAATACAGCTTGTTTCCGGCAAGTGCCCGTGCCCCGCCTACAATGGGAATCATGGCTCCGGCCCGGCTGATGGAGCTTTTCGTTTGTAACAGTGTTTTGTCCAGATCGGTCAAGGTATTGTCTTTCTTCACGAGCATGACCTGGTACTTGAAATCAGGCGTGGGGATTGCGGAAGTCTGTGCGGAGGTCGTTTGGCTGTTTGCGATGAAACAGAAGAAAAGGAGAGAGATGATGAAATAACGTTTTTGCATACGCTGTTTTGTTTTGGTGGTTAGTAAATACTGTTTTCAGGGCAAACATAAGTAAAAAAACAATAACACTCACAATATGTGAGTGAGTATTTTTTTAAGCATTAATACCTTAAAGCACAAATCGATAGTGTGCTCGAACCAATTGATATATATGTTATAGAGAGAGTCAGAGAAAAAAGAACCGCAAAAGGGCTTTCTCAGTCACAACTTGCATTTGAACTGGAAGTTTCAAATGGCTTTATCGGCATGGTAGAAAGTGAGAAATATGAGCAGAAATATAGCCTGGCACAATTGAATAAAATTGCTAAAATACTTGACTGTACTTTTACTGATTTTCTGCCTAAAACAGCCTTTATAGCATTGCTAATATAAAAAGCTCCCCAACACACCTTATTTAATAACAACCTTTATTCCATATCTTTAAAGACATATTCCCGTTTCAATGGATACTAGAGAAAAAATATTGGGCGGTGTCCGGGAAAAAGTCATTGCCTGCCTGGAAGAACTGAATGAGCCCCTGTCCTTGGCGGAGCTTACCAATCATTTCCTCAAAACACATTATCAAGGCACCCCTGATATCAAAATTCAGAAAAAATGTAACAGCCAGGTAGTGTCTGCCCTGCATTTCTTATGTCAAAATCAAAGGCTCATCTGTGCCGATCATTTGTACATGCTTCCTGCATGGTCGGACGGAGGCGTATTGCATAAGAAATACCAGCTTCGTTTTGAAGAAAAGCGAAACGCTGCCAGGGTGGCAATTGTCGGTAATCCTTCATTTCGCAGAAAAGTAAAACACTATGTTGAGTCACTGAAGAACTTTTCCGTGTATTGCGAAGCAAACACAATTTCAGAATTTCAGGCAGCACTGCAAGGAATATATGGCCCTCATTTCCTGCATATCTGCATGGTGGAATGTAAGCCCTCCCTGCTTGCATCAAATGAAGTCTTTAGCGACATTCATAACAAGATCAATAAAGTAAAAGTACTGACGCTCTGTATCTACCATGACCAGCTCACCCTTATCAGCCCCTTCCCTGATGAACGCCACGGGTTCGTGGTAAAACCCTGTACCATCGAGGAACTAAGGGAAGTGCTTCTGGCTTTGCACGACAAAGGCAGGTATTGGCAGCACAATCATAAAAAAGCGAGACTGGTATTACAGAAACAGAGAAACAGGCTTACGCTTTCTCCTAAAGAGCAATTGTTTTTGGAATTGTGCCTTGATGACGTAACCTATGCAGAAATAGCGGAAAAGATGGGAAAGTCGCCGAGAACAATTGATGGATACCGGGAGGAGCTGTTCAGACGATTTAAGGTTAATACCCGCGCCGGGCTCATTATGCTTGCTATACGGAATGGGTTTCTGAAATTGCCGTAGGTAACGCAAGAAGAAAGTCCATATCCTTACAAATATCAGTGCTTCAAAAAAGAAAACCAGCATACCTTTACGCTGAAAACCTGTAGTATGGGAGAATCTATGGTTATGGACTATAAAGTGCTCACCGACAAAATCGCGGAGAAATATGGCGTGACAGATCGGATCATGTTCTGTGAAGAGCGCATTTTCAGGTATAGATTACAAGAATTTGACCGGGAGTTGGGTCAGAATGCGCTGCAATGGCTGTCAACGGTAGTTGAGAATAACAGAGATAGCATTGATGCGCTCATTTTCCAAGTCAATATGATCAATCAGGAACAGCGCAGGAGATTTTCAAACAATTGCAGGCCGAGTAAATATCTCCTTATCCCTGTCGTCAGTATCGCATCACTCAATTAAACATGATTAAAAGCCAGTGTAGATGTACAAGAAAAGCCCGCTATCATTGCTAACGAGTTTGTTGTTCATAGTGACTTTCACAACGTTAATCCTCATGAGGTTCTTGTTCGGGTTTGATTGAGCGAATATAATCGGTGGCCTTTGGGGCTGCTATGCCTGGGAGAAAATGAATTTGCGATCGTTTTGCAAGAGAAAGCCCAAAGCATTTTTTTGCTACCAGGCCTGGCTTACTAATTAAGATCAAAAGAATAGTAAAAGAGTAGTTAAAATATTTTGATAATCATCTCGATTCACTATTGCCTTCAAATTCCACATAAAAAGTAGCTCCTTTGCTGGTACCTCCTGATTCCACCCACACCAGGCCATGATGTGCTTCAACAATTAATTTTACTGTATAGAGCCCATATCCTGTACTGTCAACATTTACTTTTATGGAATCTTTACCCCGGCCGCCTTCCTTGAATAGATTCTTCTTATCTTCATCGGTAATACCTACTCCTGTGTCTCGTATCGACAGAAGCACCTTTGTATTCTTTCTTTGCAGCCCAATAGATATAGTTCCCTCCAAAGTATATCTGAGGGCATTCTCTACTAAATTTCGAACAACTTCCGTGAGCCAGAAAACATCCCCAAATACAATGTAATTCCCATCCGAAATATTTTTCTCAATACTGAGATTCTTTGTTTTTGCTAAAGCTTTCTTCTCTTCTACAATCTTTTCCACTATCGTCTTAAAATCAACCAGCTTCATATCATACCTTATTTTCCCACTTGAAAGGTTAGAAGCATTCAAAACCAGGTCAACTGTTTGCACACCTTCATTATCTGATTCCAAGCCTCTTTGGGCCATTGTTTGAAGCGCCGGAGGGAGCACGCCGAATGATCCTTCCAGCATCTCTGAGAACACTGCTTTAGAACGGGCCAGCACTCCTTTAATTTTATGCGTAATAAGATGCGTCAAACTTTCCCGCTGTTGCAGTAAGGCAGAAAGTTTTGATGTGAGGATTTCAAGATGTTCCCTTTGCTCAATTTCGCGTTTAACGCTTCGCACAAGAATATTGCCGAGAATAATTACAAAAATCAGCGTAAAGAAAACAACATAGCGGACATTTTGGATTTGTCGAATAAATGCCATAGCAAGTACAAGAAAACCAAGAGCAAAGACAAGAACCTGAGCTCCGATAAGTTTAATATTAAATGTCTTAAACCTGACAATAAGATATGAAAGAAATCCGACAAAAATCGGCATACCTATCAAACCGAATTGAGCAACCGTCCAGTTCGATGAAAAGCTGCCAAATATATTGCCCCATGAAAATGCAAGTAGGAACAATATCATCCCTAAGCCAAAATATTTGATCTCTTTTCTCTTTGAAAGGTCAGTATTCTGTTTAAACGCTCGGACAGAGATAATGATGATTACAGCGATACAGACCGTTTCGAAAATATAGCTATAATAATGGGCAAAGAAACCTTCAATGGCAGTACAATCTACAAGGTTAACCCCTATTAGGTTATATTTAGTAGGCAAAAAGATAATTAAGGGTAGCAACGGAAGTATTGCCAATGTCTTGGCACGAAAAGACGGTTCTTTCTTGGATAGAAATCGGTACGTGAGTAAGAGGCTGACCAAGAAAATAAGAGGTTCAATCAGCACTTGCAATGACCAATACAATATGACCGTGCCTGGGTTGTTTGTTGCCCAAAGAATAAGATCAGCGAAACACCATATAAAAAAGAGCGAGACGATAATCAAGAGAGCCCTTGCCACTCCTGATTCCTTGCTTCTTGAAAAAACCAGGATTCCTAATACCAAGGCAATAATCATTGACGGTATATGGGAATAAAACAAAAGTGTCGGAACATTGCTTGAGAAAAAAAGAAAGGTGGGTGCATCCCAGGGACATAATGAAGTAATCATGATGAGGAATACAGTAGGTAGCTACCGTATAAAGTTATACCAATAGAAGTCAGTTTTTGAATAAGATGTTTTGGATGTATTTTTTCAGTCGTAATTTCAGGAAGGAACAGTGTAAGTAACGTACCACCAATAAATACAAACAATGGTTGATAACTGCTCACTACTAAGACAAGAGCTACCGGTGCTAGAAGTGTCGCAAAATTATTGGCTAAATTGCCAATAATATATAATACTTCGCTGCCGATATTCAATGATAAAACTAAACGGGTATTCATCTTGAAGATATTTTTTAATTGATTCCTGTATTTTGGCACTACAGCATATACTACTATTCCCGTTATAGTTAAACCGGCGTATTGCCAAAAAATTGAGGAAAGAAAACTATCCTTAATAGCGATAGCCTTAAATATTGTATCATGCAGGGCAAACAAAAACGATGATCCGGCGACTAATAAAAGTACATGTCTTTTAAGCCTGACTTTCTCATCTATGCCAAACTCAATTGATAATATCACAATACCAATTATGACAATAATAGCAGCAAGTATTTGCATGGTATTAAGCCTTTCTCCAAGTATTACATAGCTTAAAAAATAGGCAAAAATCGGAATAAGTTGAAGCAGTGGAATAACAACCGAAGACTCCTCAATATCTAAAGCGAAAAGGTATAGTAAAAAGGCAACAGCGCTCATCACACCTATGCAAAGAAGAATGAGAATGTCTGGGATCGCTAAATTGAGTACGATGGAGTGATCAAAAAGAAGAATGACGGGCAAAATAATAACTGAAAATAGGGCTGAAAATAAAAAAATGGCCCCGATGCCGTTACCTTTAAAGTGTTTTGATAAGAGATACTTATCCACGTGATTAACGATTGTCCATAAAACAGGCGCAATGAGTGAAACAAAAAACCATT
>CAIYVS010000560.1 GCA_903929655.1 uncultured Bacteroidota bacterium
ACCAACACCTGTTTTTAAGATGAAGGCAAAGATACAAAAATAAATTAAATACTGTCTAAGTTTACTTGCAAATGCGTGTATTTCATATTCAGTTATCAGTGAACAGTTCGTTTGTTGATGTGGTGAGTTGGTGAGTTGTTGAATTGTTGAGGGGGTGATTTGTTGAGGGGGTGATTTGTTGAGGGGTTAGGGTTTAGTTACTACCTACTACCTAATATAAACTGGTGACTGCTGATGGAGTATTTCGACATCCCGCTTGCGGGACTGCTGATTGTTGACTGGTGACTGATGACTGTTGTAATTGATAATGGATTAGAAAAAAACAACAATAAATCTAAATGCAAACAACAAATTATATCTTCTGCATGAACTTGTTTATCTTTGTGGTGAAATAAGTTGATGGAGTATGTAGGTAAAAATATATACTGTCGTATCATTAGAAGTCATCTTGACTTTTATACAAAAAAATATAAATCTGATAGTACTACAAATGGTTGCTAACGAGTGACCTCGTCCGGTAAACCGAAAAACAAGTGAAGTTGGCGCAAGAAACTGTCCTGTTTGAGCGACAAAGGAGCGAGTTTGGACGGTTTCAGCCAAAGAGCGCAAGTTTTTCGAGTGAAGCGGGCGCAGTCTTGACTTTTTTGCTTACTTTTTGTGTTAAGACAAAAAGTAAGTCAGGGCTTGGGGCGGAAGCCCCAGGTAATTGCAGTTTTATTTTCTAAATGCACTACAGGTTTATTTAGGACTTAAGTAATTGGAAATAAATAAACTTGCTTCCAAAATGCAACCTAAAAACACTCGCAAACCGATCATTCCGACTTGACGGTATTTCGCAAATTTTCGATGACATACAAAAAATCAGCGGTATCTGCGGGGAAATAATATAAAACTAATTTTATTAAGTACATGCAATAAATTAGTTTATACTATTTTGAAAATTAAGAGAAACTCCAGCGGAGTTTTCTGTGCATAACCCCCAAGTTTATTTGGGGGTAAAGAGAAACAAGGGAATAAAAACTCTGTAAGAGTTTCCCATTCAATGAATATTCCTTATGGGTAACCTCGCTGAGGTTGTATTCATCTTTTCATTTATCATCCCCTAAATAAATTTAGGGGTTATGCACAGGCAATCCCTATGGGATTTGATGTCAATTAATGGATACCTATAATATAAACTATTTTAGTACATATACTTATGAGAAAAAAAACAACTGTTCTATGTTTGTTTGTCGCATGCATTACAGCCACACAAGCACAGCTACTATGGAAAGTAAGTGGAAACGGATTAAAGCATCCCTCCTACTTGTTCGGCACGCATCATCTTATTCCCATCCAGTTTCTTGATAGTGTTCCCGGCATTTACAAAGCCTATAACGAATGTGATGTGATTGTGGGTGAAATTGCACTAAAAAGCATAGATGCTACTTCACGCTTGCAAATGGCAGCCAGTATGCCTAATCACACCAAAATGACAGATCTACTGAAAGGCAATCAGTACGAAGAGGTGAACAAGGAACTAAAATCTGTATTAAAGTTGGGGCTGAAAGAACTTTCGATGATGAACCCAACACTAATACTGTCATTGTACGAAATAGAGCTTTATAAAAAAGCAACCGGACTAACTGATGATACACAATCGGATTCATACTTCCAATTGGTGGCAGCAGAAAAAGACAAGAAAGTGGTTGGTCTGGAAACCATTGAGCAACAAATAGAAGTACTATATAGCAATGGTTCACTTGAACGTCAGGCCGAAGTGTTGGCACAGATTACACTCCACAAAGACAGCACTTTGAACGATATGTTGCGAATGGACAAACTCTATAAAAAAGGTAAATTGAATGAACTGACAGAATTATC
>CAIYVS010000561.1 GCA_903929655.1 uncultured Bacteroidota bacterium
AAGTGATTTATTCATGATTTTGAAAAGCTATGAAAGAGGAGTTTAATATAGCAATCAATAAAATTATTTAAAATTATTTAAACGCGAAATCTAAAACGTGAGTGGAGTTATATTCATCTTGATTTAATTAACCCATTTTCTTGAATAATTAGGTTCCTTTCATCCACCAATTCCCTTATTACAGTAATAACAGATTCCTTTATGTCAATCGGAAAATGCGCGACGATATCCTGCACAGACAATTCTCTTTTTTCTTTCAGTAATTCCAATAATTGTTTCCTTACTTCTTTGCCTGAGATGGAAACTTTGTTTTGTTTTTTCCTGCATACATCGCAATGCCCGCAATCTTTTGTGCTTTCTTCTCCGAAATAGTTTAGTAATATCTGCTCCCTGCATTTGTCTTCATTTTTCAGGAAGGCTATCATGGCATTGGTACGGGCTTCGTGGGCTTTGCGCAGGGTATCAATGCGTTTCAGGTCTATAATCAGGTGCCTGCTATCCACCCGGTAGTGGTGGAAGAATAGCTGTGGGCCTTCATTGGGTTTGCTGTATTCCAGTATATTCATTTCAGCCAAGCGGTAAATGGCCTGTTCGGCTTCTTCCTGTTTAAGTCTTAATTGTTTGGCAATGGCACTGAGACGCACAGGGGTAGGGTATTGAAAGATGCTGCCATACAGGCGCAACAGGCCTGTGCTAACATAATGCAGGTTTGGGTAAGCGTTTGCCAGTTGGTCTAATGCATAGCGGTCTGTTATGAACTGGATAGTTGCCGGATGAAAAACAGATTCGGTAATGATCCATAGGCCTTCCTGTTCCAGCAGGCGGAGTGCGTATGAAGCAGGGCTGGCCTGCAGGGAGAATTTTTTACAGAAATCGGCCAGGTCGAAAGGGTAGTACCTGTTGGGTTCTGTGCCGATGGCTATTTGCAGGTATTCCACAACTGCCTGGTACACCTGTCTTAAATAAGCTTCGGGCGGGAAATGCAGTTCTGTGCTTTCCTGCAGGCGGATGATATCTGTATTGTTGTATAATAATAGTGCAAGAGAAGGTTTGCCATCCCGCCCGGCACGTCCGGCTTCCTGGTAATAGGCTTCCAGGTGTTCGGGGGCGTCGTAATGCAATACAGTTCTTACATTGGCTTTGTCTATGCCCATGCCAAAGGCAGTAGTGGCCACTACCGTCAGGGCTTTGTCCTGCATCCACTCATGCTGTGCAAGTTCTCTTTTGTCTTTGCTCATACCGGCATGGTAGGCAGCAGTCGTTTTGCCTGATTGATTCAGGTACCGGGCCACAGATTCTGTTTGCTTGCGGCTGCGGCAATAGATGATGCTTGTTGAGGTATTCCCGATCTGTTTTAAAGTATCTGCGTTCTTATTCTCTGTATATCTTAGTTCGTAAAAAATATTGGAGCGCTGAAAACTATGTTTAAATATCCTGGCTTCTTTTATCTGCAATTGCAGGGCAATGTCTTTTTGTACAGCCGGGGTTGCAGACGCTGTAAGCGCCAGAACGGGTACCTCTGAGAACACATTTCTCAGGTCTGCTATTTTTAAATAGTCTGGACGGAAATCGTGGCCCCATTGCGAGATGCAATGTGCCTCATCAACGGCTATGAGATTGATATTAAACTCTGGCAGATATTCCCTGAAAAGTTCGGTTTGCAGACGCTCGGGAGAAACATAGAGCAGTTTGTAGGGGCCATGCAGCATGTTCTCCAGCGTGCGCTTTACATCGTAATAGTTCATGCCGGCATGTACACAGGCAGCAGGGATATCCTGTTGTTTCAGTCTTGCTACCTGGTCTTGCATCAATGCTATGAGTGGAGAAACCACCAGGCAAAAACCATCTTTTGCCAAAGCGGGCAATTGGTAGCAAATGGATTTTCCGCCACCTGTTGGCAGCAGCGCCAGGGTGTCATTGCCTTCTAAAACAGATTGGATGATCTCCTGCTGCAATGGCCGGAACGCATCAAAACCCCAATATTGTTTTAGTAGTGTTTGAACCACGATAGTAAGATTTTCAAATTCCAAAAACCAAATTCCAAATTACAGGCTCTCAATAAACATAGGTTTTAAGGCATTGTTCCATAATTGCGATCTCACACTTTCCTGCTTTTTAAGTTCGCTTAATGAGAGGGTAGGGACAATAAGACAATCACTAAAATGGTTCAGTTCATTTATCTGAAACAAAGCCGATATGCCGATTTGCATGGGGTGTATACCCAGTAATAATATTTTGGATGGCTTAAGCTGTTCGTGCAGTTTGTGCCAGGCTATCTTCTGCGTTTCTTGCAGTTGCAATATGTTGTATTGCTCCGGTTCCAGTTTGCAGGCATGCAGCATTTTCTCCAATTGCACTTCTTCTTCGCTGCCTTTTTGGTAGCTGCTGCTTAATATTAATATGGGTTTGATGCTGATGTCTTTTATAAGCTCCGCAATATCATACCATAAAGCATTCCATTCTTCTTTTATTATATCAGACTTAATTATATCCGGCAGTTCCATTATGATTAATATTGTTGCGTTTGAGACATATTATTAGCTAAGGAACGATAACAAAAATTTTTCGTTTCTTTGCTCGCGAAATTAATTCTTTTCAATACCCAATTTAGTGAAATTATGAGTGTTTCCGCTTTAGATGTACGTGTGAACAAGATAGAGAAAAGCCGCATCCACCAACTGGACCCTAAAAATATACAATTCGGCAAATTGTATTCTGATCATATGCTCATAGCATATTATGAGAATAAAGCATGGAAACAAGCAGAAATTGTACCTTTTGCTAATTTAAGCCTCAGCCCCGCTACTACATTTATGCATTATGGGCAGGCTATATTTGAAGGGGTAAAGGCCTATAAAAATCCACAGGGAGAACCTATTATTTTCCGTCCGCACGATAACTGGACACGCATGAACCGATCGGCAGTGCGTATGGCCATGCCGGAAGTGCCTGTAGACCTTTTTGTGGATGGCATGCGCCAACTGGTGGAACTGGACCGTGACTGGGTGCCATCATCAGATGGGACCTCGCTTTATATACGTCCTTTTATGATAGCTGTGGACGAGTTTATAGGTGTAAGGCCGGCAGAAAAATTCATGTTCATGATCATTACCAGCCCGGCAGGCCCTTATTACAGCAAGCCTGTTTCCATATACCTGGAAGACAGGTATGTACGCGCTTTCCCCGGCGGCATCGGTTTTACCAAGGCGGCAGGTAATTACGGCATGAGCATGTATCCTACGCAGGAGATAAAGAAAATGGGATATGACCAGATACTGTGGACAGATGGTTTTGAACATAAATATGTGCAGGAAATAGGCACTATGAATGTGTTTTTCCTGATTGGCGATACAGTGGTTACTCCTGATCTTAATGGTGATACCATACTGGAGGGCGTGACCCGCGATAGTGTGCTTACTTTGCTGCGCGAGAAAGGTATTAAGGCTGAAGAGCGTCCCATTAGCATAGATGAGCTGAAAGCGGCCTATAAAGCAGGAACCCTGCGCGAGGCTTTCGGTACAGGTACTGCTGCTTCTATTGCGCCTATTGCAGAACTTACTTTTCATGAGGAACATATGGTGCTGCCCGCTGTTGAGAGCTGGGAAGTGGCTAACTGGCTGATAAAAGAATTAGCCGACATACGCTACGGGCGTAAAGAAGACAGTCATGGCTGGATATGTAAAGTGTAAAAAAAAAAATTAACCGCAAACCTGCCTGTCGGCAGACAGGGACGCAGAGACGCAAAGATTTATAAGGTTTTCATAGACCCATTCTCATAAAAGAGGATGGGTTTTGTTTTTAATGGTATGTTAAGCTGCATTTAAACTCCTGTTAAACCTTGCCGTTTATTTTCCTGCACGTATTGCTATTCGGATATTTGTGCCAGATCAGATATATGATCTGCAAAAATTGAGATTATGACAAGAAATATGCTTTTTTTACGTATCGCGGTTCCCTTTACTATGGCTGCTATTTCTATTCCTTTATATATAGCTATTGCGTTGAAGGTGATCGTGTGGCTGAATAGTTAGTTTAGTCGTAAGTCGTAAGTTATAAGTCATGAAAATGCCTGATGGCAGGACAATACTTTAGGTTTGTCTAAATGTGAATAGTTTTATCCCATCTTTATCCTTTTTTATCCATTG
>CAIYVS010000562.1 GCA_903929655.1 uncultured Bacteroidota bacterium
AGCATCTTTTATTTTCTCAATGGAATATTGAACCTTTTCCATAAGTGCGTTAACGAAATCTGTATCAAGAAAAGTTCTTAATAAATCTTCAATGCCCTTGTGAGGCTTTATACGAAACCACCTGTTATTTACCTTATGAATAAAGATAGGTTCACCATTATTGATGGGTATTATTGCTATTGCTGCTCCTTTACAGAACCTACCAGATATATATCTTTGGATATAGTTTAAGTTAAAGTTCGATTCAAAGAAATTCTGGAGAACTTTCTCTAAATCACCATCAATATAATATTTTGACTTCTTTTGCCCACAAATGGGCCGGAAATGCTCTTCAAGTTTCTTATAATAATGAGAGCTTTTTTTAAAGATTGAAGGATTTAAAAACACCATTTCGGGGTATTTTCTTTTAAGCAACTTAATATTAACGGGAATTGCCAATGCGTTGTAAACAGAACGCATTATATACTGTTCTAAGTCGTGCCATATTTTTCTTTCGACAACAACAATTTTAATTGCTGGCTTGCTTCCACCTCCCTCCTTTGTAAGATGAATATTTATATCCGGGCTATTAGGGTGATTTGAAATTGAAAAATGTAAATTGTCTGCGATACCTTGATACCTAAAGCTGAACACGGTCTTACCCCATCGTATCCAAAACCAATCGCTAACTGAAATGCTGTCTATTTTGGATGGCATTTATACAGCTTGGTTTAACCTGTTATTTAATTCAATGTCCCTCTCCAATATTTTAATACTTTCGTAAAACGCAGAAATATTTAAGAGCTTCATTTTACCCAACCTCTTAATTTCACTGGCTTCAAAATTATAGTATATCCATACAGCCCATTGAGGAATATCTCCCACAAAAGCTACCTTGTCCGGATATTTTAACTTGGCTGTATTGAATTTAATTAGGAGATCATTATTTTTTTTGTCTTTAAAATAAATCAGTAGCAAACCCATACAACAAAATATAGCGCCTGCCAATTTAACAGAGGTTGCAAGTGAAATAAATCCAATTAAGCTGCTTAAAGCTGTTAATAAAACGTATAAAATTTCCTTTGTACGAAACATAAAATACTTATTTATCAAATGTACAAATAATATGAGATAGGAGGTGTAAGGCTTCTTCTGCCTTTCTCCTCTGCCGTTTAGTAAAGGTAAAACCTGTCTGGATAGACTGGTTTTTGTTTTGGGCTGGCTTCATGTATTTAAAAAAATAATAACTTTATAGTTGATTGTGATTACTAAACCTTTTTCATCATGGACGATGATGCAAAGCTTTATGAAGCGTATAAAATTGCTATTCAGGGGAGGAATGCCCATTATGAACTGTTCATTAAATGGATGAGTTTCTTTTATGTGGCTATCGGAGCTGTGTTTTATGCATATTTCAATTTGGATGCAGGAGACAGCGCGAAAGGAATGTTATCATTGTTTGGTCTTGTGATCAGCTTTTTAGGATATTTATCCTGCAAGGGTTATAATCGAAGAATATATTTCTGGATGTGGCATGTTCTTCGATTTGAAAGTATAATAAACAAGGGGGTTAAATATACACCGAATGAAATAAACGAAAAGGACTATAGGATTTTATCCGCCATTCCCGAAGAAGTTTACGGTATTGAAGAAGTCCACAACTATTATTCTGAACAAAATGAAATTTCTCAAATTACACTTTCAGAACAAAAAACGAAAGCTGCCAGAAAAATGTCAAAGGATAAAATGCTATATCCGCTTCAACCTGCAAATGTTTCAACTTCAAAAATAAGCCTTCTGTTTTTCCTTATAATTTGCCTGATGTGGTCGCATTTAGTTATAGTTAATTTCTGTAGAGATTTATTTTTTGAGAATAAAATTATTGATGGGATTATTTCTTTCATCCTCGCGGTTGCACTGACATATTTGCTAATAGTGATTGCATTCTTTTGTCGAGGCATGATTAAAGGGGAGAAACTCGAAGGCCATAATTTTGTGAGATGCAGAGAAAAAGATAAGGAGGAAAAATAAAATGCACAGCATATGGCGCTATAGATCAACAAGCCCATCTACACTAACCTCACGATGAAACTGTTTAACTCCCACGCCTTCACCTTTTGATATAGAACTAAGTTGCTCGGTTATATTTTTAAGCAAAGTCTCAATACGGTCAGCACTGTTTTTATCTAATTTTCCAAAAATTGCGTCCACAGGTCTGTTGTAGGGATCATTTTTATTATAGGTTTTTAAATAATTTTCCAGTCCATCAAAGTCCTTACCTGATGGGTGTTGAGTGTTTTTTTCAGGATTGTTAAATTTAAATCGGTTTTCAACCCTTTTGATGTTGCTTAATATTTCATGCAGCCCTTTAGCTAGTTTGGGAGACATCCAGCCCTCAATTAAATCCATATAATCTGGCCTATATTCACTGGGGGTGAGTTCCCGATTTTTGTTATGAAAATGAAAAAGATATTGTGCCATCCTACAAATAAAGTTACCACCATCTTTATGGCCTTTCATTAATTCAGCACTGGAAACTGAGAGCCTATTATCATTTTCAATTTTACGATTATTAATGTGGTGTCCAATTTTATGAACTGTAGCAACAAATCCCCCGGTTTCTCTGACCTGTTTTTTTAATTCTCTGAATTTTTGGGTATCTTTTATTTCACTTGCATACATCACCCAGTTTTCAAAGCCTAGCAGATAAATTTCTTTCTCTATACCTTTTAGCTTTTCTATGTTTTTATTCATAGTGCCCCTCTGTGCTTTCTAAGTTGAGGCTACCTGATAAATGGCAGAAAATCAAGTAAATAAAGCTTCCTGCAACAGAAGCGATGGCGGCGTTTTATTTGCTTCTTTTATTTGTCGCCGGAACAAACAAAGAAGCTGCTCAATAGTGAGATAAAGCAAAAGGGGCTTGCGCCCCCTCATCTTAGCTCTTTTGCCTGTCGCCAGGTATTTACTTTTTCGCTGCCGTATTTGTCGCGTATCTCATCGAGGGTTTTCTTGCTGCCTTTGGTTTTGTATTCTTCTGCTCGGTAATACCAAGCTACTTTTTTTGAGGCGAAAAATAGCCCTGCTGCTTTTAGCTGCTTTCTAACGGGGAAAGTGTTGCCAGTTACCCAAATCCAATTGTGGATCAACTCAATAACTATGCCTGCAAGGTTTATTATCTGTTCTATTATTTGGCGGTATTCCTCGGACATTCTTATTTGTTCGTCTGTTTCTTCTGCGCTCAGGTTTTCGCCTTTCAGGATTTTTGCACAGGCGAAAGCGTATTCCGTGTTGATTTCCTGCATTGTTGCGGTATCACCCCCGCAATCAGGGTGATACTGTTTAGCCAGTTTTTTGTAAGTGGCTTTTACTTCGTCAATTGTTTTGCAGTCTTTAAAATATTTCATGTTGTCGGGTTTTAGCGGGTGAATAATGAGAATTGAGAAAGTGCGCTGCTTTTGACTTGTTTGTTATGATTCAGCCTGCGGGTGAGGAAATAAATCGTTGTTTCCTCGTTGCTGATAATTGCCCATGCTGCGGTTAGAGCTTTTGAGCGTGTGCTGCGCCTGTTGCGCTGGATGTGCCAAGACATTTTCATTAGTCTGGATAATCTGCCGTTGTTTTTCATTGTTTAAATTTTAGTGGTTATCGAATCGACCTAATTCGGCTAAAAGCCTTCATTGGCCTGTGATAAGCCACCATTTGCGCATGACGGATTGGCGGGCAAGGTTTTTAGAAAAAGAATACGACCGCAACAGATCACCGAAGGACAAAAGCGTTGGCGTGTGGAGATTGTTTTTCTAAAACCTGTGGGCAAGCGAACGGGTAGCTTTGTGCATGGCTGCGCAGACCTTGCCAGCCAATACGGCATGGGCACACCTTTGCTGTGGCACAGGGCAAGACGAAATGATGTTTTGTTATTCTTGTTGGATTTTCAAATTCGGTTTGGCTTCGTGCAGAAAGGGATGAAATCCCAGGAGCGAGTTAAACGGAATTATGTTGAAGGTTGTTGAGAAGGATGGAGATAAAAGATTAAAGAGGTGTAAGGCTGGCAAGCCTTTCTCCTCTTGCCATGAGTGGCTTAATCAGGGAGCTGATAAATAAAACAGAGACAAGAGGGGCAAATTTTCTTTGCGCCTCTTACAACTTGGAAAAGCAAAAGCAGTTTGATAAAATGGCTTTTGCGCCTACGTTACATAAGAAAAGCACCATAGCACTATGAACCATGCACGGAGCGTCGCCCCGAAAGCTTTAATAAAGGTTAAGTGCTTGTAAACAAAATATTTTACTGTTGCTTAGATGTTTCAAACTTTACTAAAATTCGAACTGTTTTTCAATTTCCTGCTCCCTAGTTAATCATTTATTAACCTGTTTTATGGTATAATGGAGTAACTCAACTATGCGGTAAGTCTAATGATTAGGCGTAAAATAAAATTTATTAATGACGAGTATGTCAGCGTTGAAACTGGTGAAAAAAACCTGCTGTCGAACAATAATGAAAACTCTAAAGAGGGTAGCAAAAACAAAAAAACAACTAAACCTCATGTTGAAATCGATGTCAAAACCATTGCTGGATTAAAAAACGTTTCCTCGCCTGATGTAATTCCACAAGAAGATAAAAATGCAAACCCGCAATTTGTAATGTTCTCACTTGAAGATCATAGTGATACTATAGCCGATATAACTACATTGATGGCTGTTCCCAATCCTTTTAAATTTGAAGCGAAAATTCTCCATGATGATAGAAGGGAACCAATGAGTTATTTTATAGAAAGAGTTCTTAAAGAGCATATTAAAAAATATGGAACCATAAAGGAAATTGTCATAGCGGGGCATGGCGTACCGGGTACTATGAACGCCGAAGATGGGTATCACAAGATTTTCACTAATGATGTTTTGTATAATATAGCTGAAATTGAGAAAGAAACGGGGATTAAGGTGACGGACAGAATAGTGTTTGCAGGCTGTAGAACATTTTCGGAATTAGAAGATGAGGAGATCAGATTGTACAGAAATTATGCTACGTTGCACGTGGAAATGTATTGATTGATAGCGGCTCTGTTGGCGGCGGTGAAGATAGAACTTTGTCATTTAGGTATCAAACT
>CAIYVS010000563.1 GCA_903929655.1 uncultured Bacteroidota bacterium
ACTATAAAATGTTTAAGAATCGACTCTACTATTGATTCTCAGGTCAAAATTGACATATTTGAAAGGTTAAATTCAGGGTCAGTAAAATTAGAACCTCAAGAACTTCGTAACGCCGTTTATACCGGGCCTTTTAATATTCTTTGTAAAAAACTGGCATCTAATTCTGATTTTAGACAATTATTGCAAATCGATCAAGAGCATCCTGATTTAAATAATCGGGTAAAGAAAATGGAAGACGTAGAACTGGTTTTGAGGTTTTTTACACTGATTAACGGTAATTATCTTAATTATAAAAAAACTAAGGAAAAAGGCTTTATAGATTTTCTATCTGAAACAATGCAAAATAAGCAAAATATAAATGATGAAGACAGTGCGCGCCTATCATATGAATTTGAAAAAACAATGAAAATCATACGTCGTGATTTCGGGAACATCGCTTTCGCAAAATATAAGGAAGATGAAAATGGAGATTTGAAACTTCAATCTAAATTTAATGTGGCTATTTATGATGCGTTAGCTACAAGTTGTCATGATTTAATTTTTGAAAATAAAATTGAAAATTTCAATCTAAAAACTGATGTCTTTATTTCACTATACAAAATGTCGGAATTTTACGAGTCTGTTTCTGGTAGTTATTTAGATACAACTAAATTAAAGTATCGCATAGAAAAGACAAAAGAAGTGCTTTTATGATTCAAAGTTTTATCAATTTACGATTTGAGGAATTTGAAAAACGATTAAATGAAATCGAACTTCTTATACAGCTTGCAATAACTAATGAAAGTAACAGTCTGATTTACCAAGCCTTATGCCGTTCTGCACATGTTCTTCTTGTAAGTCATTTTGAAGGTCTTTATAAAGATATTTGCAAAGATATTTTAAGTGATATCAATGCAAATACTATATTTTCACAAGTACCCAAAGATATCTTGTATACTCATTGTAGTTATTTTATCAATTCACATGAATCAGAGAAATCTACCCACGAAATAAAAATAAAACTAATCGATGCATTTTACCTACATCCATCCAAATTAAAGTTCGAACCCTTTTTAAATATTGACAATAGAAATCCTACTCCTCAAATAATCGAATCAATTTTAGAACGTTTTGGTGTAAGCAATTTTTTTTGGAATATAGAGAATTCAGATCTGGATGTAGTATTTAAAGATTTGAAAACAGAGACAATTGAAATAAAAAATAGACTTTTATTTCATTTAAAGGAAAAAACATATTCATACCCATATTTAGTTGACAAATCAATTTACAATCCTGTTTTAAGAGAAAACCATAGAAAAACTAAAACATTATGGGAGGATTTTATTAATAGCTTTCTTAAAGAAAGGCATAATATTATACATGGTCATACTCTCAATAATCCATATAATCATGAAGAATTGGGTAAAGCAAAACTAAAAATCGAAATTCTTATTTGTGTATATATATTGAATATATGCTCGGTCGCGAATCCCATAAACAACTAGAATATGAATATTAAATATTGAAATTCAATTCAATTCGTGTCTTGGGCAGGTCTCATCTTCGAGACCCGCCTATGTTGAGCCATGTGCCGACCTTGTTAATGCCCAAAAACATATCCACAAACCACCCCAACTGGCACACAATTTGCGCCTCTTATTACCATAAAAGAAGCTCTTTGAAATAATATAAAGATCCATCATGCCAAAATCAAAATGCCGCATTTGGCTAATCCACATTTTGCGAACGTTTTTTCTTATCCAAAAAGGATAAAAACGCTGGGAATGCTTGCCAGTACTGCATTTCAGGAATAAGGTACGGTCAGGGAAGGATAAAAAGGGATAAAAAAAGGATAAAAATATTGTTGATAAAATTATGGGCTTAGGGATTTCTATTTAGCGACATATCTATTCCTAAACAAGCCTCCGGCAAGCACAGACTGACAAAGCCTTCGATTAATCTTTTTGTTTTTTCTGTGTTTTTTGAACGCTTTTCTTAGAAGCTGATTTAGATGCCCTTTTTAATTTGTCTTTACGTATAAATTCACTGATTGCCTCTTTATCTTTCTTTGTCAGCGGTCTTGATTCAACATAAAAATCGACATCTAAGGGTTCTCTAACTAATCCAGTAATCGGC
>CAIYVS010000564.1 GCA_903929655.1 uncultured Bacteroidota bacterium
CGAGCATCTCTCTACGCCGCCTCTACGCTAAATATCTTAATATACATTTGCTGAGAACAGAAACAGATAATATTGAAAACTTTGAGAACAGTCCGGAATAGCTGGCAAGATTAAAATAGTTTTTTTGAACTTTTAGAGTAAATCTTGTTCGACTATTTTGAATTTTTGAAATATGTCTTTAATATTATGAGCCAAAACGAACGGAACTGAAACTGTTTAGCTAATGCTTCACAAAATTTTAGGGAAAGCTGTAAAATATAGTAAAATAAAGGTTCTTGGAGATTGCCCAATATCCAATCCGGCCTTGAATATATGAAATAATAATATCTTCCTATTACTGCTTCCAGAGCTTCATCCGCACCCTTATATATACAGGTGTTCATTTACTCTATTAATCCAAGTTGTATAGCCTTTTTCACCAATGCTGCTACATTTTTTACATCCATCTTCATTAAGAGGCTGAGCCGGTGACTATCTATAGTTCTTTTACTGACAAACAATTTATCTGCAATTTGCTGGCTGGTAAGATCTGAGGCGATATATCGCAGCACTTCTTTTTCTCTCCGGGATAATACAGGAACTGAAGTACTATGGCGATTCAATTGCAAAGAGTCTTTGATTATTTTTTCTTTTAAGACTGGCTCAAGGAATTGCTCACCCTTATAAACCGTACGGATAGCTTCTAATAGTATTTCCTCTTCTGTTGTTTTAAGGATATATCCCAGAACACCTTTACTGAGCATGTTCCTGAGATAATAAATACTATTAAGACTCGTAAGGGCGAGCATTTTTACTTTTGGATATTGTTCACTTATTATTTCTGCTATTTCATCGCCAGTTTGCCCTGGCATATTAATATCTAAAAGCAGTACATCTGGCTGTTGTTGTAAAAATCCGTCTAATAATTCTTTACCATTCCTGTAACTGGCAATAATTTCCATATCCTTACAGTTACTGAGTGTATTGTGCAAACCCTTTATTACGAGCGGATGATCATCAGCTATTGTAATTTTTATTTTCATACCGTTCCGTTTGCAGTAAGGTGAATAAGATCAAATTCTATAAATACAGAAGTCCCTTTCCCTTTCCCTGATTCCAAAGTATAGCGGCCATCCAGGCTGCTAACGCGTGTTTGCAGATTATGCAGCCCTAATCCGCCTTTTATTTCATCTTTGTTAAATCCTATCCCATCATCTTCAACGGTAACGGTCAGAATGTGTTCATTTATCATTAATTGCACCAAAGCATGTTTTGCATTGGCATGTTGTGTAATGTTTTTTAGTAGTTCCTGGACAATTCGGTATATGTTGAACTTATACTCCTGGCTGAGATTATCGAACGATCCATAAGATTGAAAATCCAATTGTAAAGACGCAGCCTCCCTGACATGGTTGCAATAGGTATTGAGTGCTTCAGTAAGGTTTTGTTTCAATATTGCTTCTGGCATCAGGTTATGGGCCGCTTTTCGCATTTCATCGCCCATTTCCTGAAGCATTTTCATTCCTTCGTTGTACGCAGGCATTTTGTTTATTTCCTTGTTTTCATGTTTCAGGCTTCTGAAGATCATGATAGAGGCACTTAGTATGCCGCCTATGCCATCATGCAGTTCCCTTGCTATACGACTGCGTTCTTCATCCGATCCACGTACTATAGCTTTAAGTACCTCAATTTTATTTTCCTGCTGTAAAGATCGTATCTGTGTTGTCTGGAAGCGTTGCCTGTAAATAAAAACGAGTGACAATAACAATAATCCGCCCGCAATGCTCCCAATCCAGGTATTCTTCTTGCTTATCTTATTTTCCTGCTGTGCAATCAATAATTGGTTCTGTGCTATCTGTTTGTCTTTTTCGGCTGTTTTGTATTTTATCTCCATCTGATTGATAGCAGTTGCTTTTTCAATATTCAGAAGAGTATCTTTTAGCACTATTATACTGTCCAGGCAGTCAAGCGCCCTTTCATATTTACCTGCAGCCCTATAGGTAGCGGCAAGTGTTGAATATCCGTCTAGGATATTGGTTCTTATGTTTAAGGTTTGCGCCATTTTTAATGCAGGTACAAGAATAATCTCTGCTTCGTGATATTGCTTTAAATCATACAATACTTCACCTAAAGAATATGAGGCACTGAGGTAGTGGTAGTTATATTTATTCTTCGCGAGAACTATTGTATTTTTGTAATACGGAATAGCTTTTACATATTGCTTAGCTCTTCCGTAAGAATTTCCCAGTGAAGTATTTGCAGCTGCCTGTATTTCCAAATAATTATTTTTCATAGCCAGGTCAAGTCCCTCAAGCCAACATTTTCTTGCACTA
>CAIYVS010000565.1 GCA_903929655.1 uncultured Bacteroidota bacterium
CTTAAATAAACAAAATAAGATCAATGAACTTTTCTACGCAGAAACGTAATATCCTTTTTACTGCCATCTTCATATTTTTCGCTTTCCCTGTTTTTGCACAATCAAGGCAGGGTACTATAAAAGGTTTCATCTACGATAAAAAAACAGGTGAACCCATGATCTACACCAATGTATTTTTTTCAAATGCAAAATATGGTGCCCAGACCGATATAAATGGTTATTTCTCTATCATGCTTCCTGCCGGAAGTTATACCCTCTATACTACCGCCGTTGGTTATGATACTTCGTCTGTTACTGTAAATGTACTTCCGGAAGATGTAGTAACGAAAAAACTATTTATCTCTCCAAGAGAAACAGAATTGAGAGGCGTTGAGATATCGGCCAGGAAAACAGAAAAATTAACACATATCAATACCGGGGTAACAACCATTACGCCGCGAGACCTTAAATTATTACCCAGTGCTGGTGGCGAACCCGATGTGGCACAGTTCTTACAAGTGGTTCCGGGTGTAATTTTTACAGGCGACCAGGGCGGACAATTATATATCCGTGGCGGATCGCCCGCACAAACCGGGATTATACTGGATGGCGTTACTATTTATAATCCCTTCCATTCTATTGGTTTATTTTCAGTTTTCGAAACTGAATCTATCCGTAATGTAGAGGTTTACTCTGCAGGTTTCAATGCAGAGTGGGGTAACCGTACATCTGCTATTGTAGATGTGCATACCAAGGACGGAAACAAAAACGAGATCGGTGGTATAGTTTCCATATCTCCCATTATGAGCAGAGCTATGCTGGAAGGACCGCTTCTAAAGTCAAAAAAACATAATGGTTCAGGTATTACCTTCCTTGTTTACGGCAAAGATTTTTATTTAGATAAAACATCCAAACCCTTGTACGGTGGTTTAGGAAATACTTTTGAGAATGGACTCCCTTATAATTTCCAGGACCTTTACGGTAAAGTAACCTTCAGTGCAGATAACGGAAGTAAGTTGAATATCTTTGCTTTCAATTTTAATGATGATGCCAAATTTTCGGCTGATACCGCTACAAGCGGCGATTATGCATGGAAAGCCACAGGCGTAGGTGCAACCTTTGTTGTAACACCCGGAAGCTCTTCTGCCCTGATAGACGGTAAGTTCGCATATTCAAAATACAATATCAATTTTGGCGAATCAACCAATTCTTTTCCACGCACCACAGGCATAGACGGCTTCGAAGCAGGTATCAATTTCACCTACTATCTGCCGGCTTACAGCGAACTGAAATACGGCGTTGAAGTAAGTGGTTTCCATACATCCCTCAGCTACGACCTGGCAGCCAATGCACCGACAACTCTCGAAAATCAGAGCACACTGGCAGGAATGTTTGTTATGTACAGGCAGAACTTCGGCAGTAAGTTTATTATGGAACCCAGCGTAAGGTTTCAATATTATTCCAGCATCAACCAATTAAGGCCTGAACCACGTCTTGGCTTAAAATACAATATTACCAATACCGTGCGCCTTAAATTTGCTACCGGCATGTATTCCCAGAATATTGTCAGCACCAAAAGCGACCTTGACATAGTTAACTTCTTCACAGGCTTTGTACAAAGCCCCGGAGAACAGATATATAATACAAGCGGTAACCAGATCAGCGCCAATATCCAGACTGCATACCATGTACTGGGCGGTATAGAAGTAGATGTGAACAAAGTGGAGTTGAACCTGGAGCCCTGGTTAAAAACTTTTCCGCAACTGATCGAGATCAACCTGAACAAACGTTATGCCAGCGATCCTGATTTTGTATCAGGTAGCGGCAATGCCTATGGCCTTGATCTCTCAGCAAAATACAGCGAGAGAAGGGTCTATTTATGGGGCGTTGTTTCATACCAGGTTGTTGATTATACATCTATTGATGCAACAGGAAGTGTACAGACCTACCCTCCTCCATTCGACAGGCGCATTAACCTGAACCTCGTTGCTTCTTATGCAGCAGGCAAGAAAAAAGACCTGGAACTTTCTGCCCGCTTTAACATGGGCTCGCCATTTCCTTTTACCCAGACACAAGGTTTTTATGAAGGTGTAAACCCTTTATTAAATGGCCTGAAGACCAATATCTATACCCAAAACGGGGCACTTATGACTGTTCTCGCAGACCAGATCAATGGCGGTCGTTTATCATACTACCATCGACTGGACATCTCTGCCAAGAAGAAATTTGTTATTAGTAAAAAATCCAGCCTCGATCTGACACTCAGTGTTACGAATGTCTACAATAGGAACAATGTATTTTATGTAAACCGCATTACAAGCGGTGTAGTATATCAATTACCTGTCTTCCCAAGCATTAATCTTACTTATAATTTTTAATAAGATTTGCTGAATGGAGCAACGATATAAAAAGAGGATGGTAATGGCATTTGCCTGCTTAAGTGCTGGCTTGCTTTTAGGCTATTCTTCATATGCGCAGTTGCACGCCCCTGATTTGCCACAGAACAGGGCATTGATTCTTGCAGAGGAACAATATCAACTGGGCAATTATGAACTGGCAAAACAATTTGCACACAACTATTTACAGCAGCAGGAAAACAATACAGAAACCAAGGGAACTAACAACATAGACAAAGCGCATTATTTCATTGCTATAAGCGATCTGAAAATTGAAGAATCCGGCAGTGCCGATTCTGCGCTGATAACACTCAGCAAAACTTCAAACCCTGTATACCAGCAACGCATCTCCCAGGCCCTGGCACAATATTATTTTCGTCATAATGACCTTAACTCAGGTATCTACTATTATGAGAAAACCAATATTGCTAACCTCAGCAATGATGAGATAGCAGATGAAAAATTCGAGCTGGCCTATTGTTATTTCAACAACAGGCAATTTGATAAAGCTGAACCTCTGTTCGCATCTATAAAGGAACTGAAACAGGGAAAATATTATGTAGCCGGCAATTATTACTATGCCTTGTTAGCTTATAATGATAATAAGTACCAATCCGCCCTTACCAGCTTTGAAAGAATAAAAGACGAACCGGAATACCGTAATGTAGTTCCCTATTATATTGCCGAGATCTATTATTTTACAGGAGACCGGAAAAAAGCGCTTGACGAAGCTTTATCGCTTATAAAACGCAAAGACAAACTCTATTACGATAATGAATTGCACCTCCTTGCCGGGCAATGCCTGTTTGAAGAACAGAAATTCGCTGATGCCCTGCCCTATTTTGATCACTATTACGAGCATGCTGATAAAATAAGGAAGGAAGACGTTTATGAAATGGCATTCTGCTATTACATGACAAACGACTGGTCTAAAGCAGTTGATAAATTCAAATTACTTAGCAATACACAAGACTCCCTTGGGCAAACAGCCATGTACCTGCTGGGGGATTGTTATTTAAAAACAGGAGACAAACAAAGTGCCCGGAGCGCCTTCAGCATATGTGCCGACCTTCCATTTAACAAAGGCCAGCAGGAAGCCTCGATGCTCCTGAATGCCAAACTCTGCTACGAAATGGGCTATAATACGGAGGCCGTAAAACAACTTAACAACCTGCTTTCCACCTTCCCGAATTCTAAATACAAAGACGAAGCAAAAACCTTGCTGTCCGACCTGCTTCTAAAAACAGGCAATTATGCAGAGGCCTTTACCCATTTGCAGGAAGTAAATAATAAAGATGAGAATTACTGGAAAGTTCAGCAGAAAGTGGCCTTTGGTTATGCCATGCAGGAACTAAAGAACAACAATACCACTTCGGCAGACAGCCTTCTTAATCTCTCCCTCAGTCACCCTTCTGATATGAACTATGAAGCAGTGGCCTGGTTCTGGAGAGGAGAACTGGCTTACCGTTTACATCATTATAAAGAAGCTATCCTATTTTCTAAAAACTTTATAGATAAAAACATTAACGAAACTTCCGCCCGGTATTTAAGCCCAGAGGCTACGGCACAACATGCCTATAATAATATAGGTTATGCAGCTATGGAACTGGACAGCTTTGCAATGGCAAGATTTTTCTTTAACAGGTCCCAGCAATCAAAAAATATTGACACTTCCGCAAACCAGCTGGCTGTGCTAAGAGAAGCCGATGCCTATTTCATGCAGAAAGATTTTGCAAACGCCTTGAACCTTTATAACAAAGTTATCCTGACAGATAATGGCAATGCAGACTATGCCCGTTTTCAAAAAAGCATCCTCTTAGGCCTGCAGGGCAATAATACCGAGAAGATAAATTTATTACAAGGGCTTATCAATAAAGTCCCTTACTCCCGCTATGCCGACAAAGCACGATACGAACTGGCCATTACATACCTGGCCAGCGAGCAATACCAGGCCGCCATCAGCATACTGGAGCCATTAACACAGTCTGAAAAAACAAGAAACCTGGCCCCTAAAGCATGGATGAAGATCGGTTTTGCCTACCAGCAAATGATCATCCAGGACAAAGCAACAGATGCTTACAAACATGTTGTTACAGACTATCCCACATCAGATGAAAGACCTGCTGCACTGGATGCCCTGAAAAGCATTTTCATTAATAACAACCAGCCCGCAGCCTATACACAATTCCTCAAAGACAATAACCTGCCTTCCGCAGACAGTAGCAGTATAGATTCCACCTATTACTCGGCTGCACAGGCCCAGTACATAGCAGGCAATTGGGATAAAGCAAAGAGTGCCTTCACTCAATACCTCAGCCAGTACCCCAAAGGTGCATTTACCACAAAGGCCCATTTCTATCTGGCAGACTGCAACTGGCAATTAAAGGATTACAAAAGCGCACAGGCCGATTACGAAGCCGTGTTGCAAAACCCCTGGAGCGATTTTTCTGAGCAAAGCGCCCGTCGTGCTGCCATCATATCCTACCAGAATAAAAATTATGAGGCCGCATTTAACTATTACAAACAGTTGCGCAATATAGCCATGAGCAAAGAAAACCTGCAATTTGCCTATGCAGGCCTCATGAAAAGCAGTTATAATGCAGATCATTATCATGATGCTATTTCTTATGCCGATACCCTCTTTACCATAGCTGAGACCAATGATGATGTGAAGACACAGGCCTTGTTATATAAGGCCAAGGCGCAGCAACAATTCAACAATACAGAAGATGCCATTGTCATTTACCGCCAGCTTCAAAACAATAAAGATGGCGCTGTAGCCGCAGAAGCAAAATACCATATTGCCGAATACTACCTGCAGAAAAACAAACTGAAAGATGCAGAAAATGCGGCGAACAATGCCATACAAACTTCCGCAGGCTACGATTACTGGATCGTGAAATCCTACATTCTTTTAGCCGATGTGCTGACCAAAGAAAAAGATTATTTCAATGCCAAGGCAACCTTACAAAGCATTATTAAACAAACTGCCATACCCGACCTGAAAGAAGAAGCAAGCAAAAAACTTGACAAAGTAAAAGTTTTGGAAAAACAACAAAGTAAATTGTCTGAAGAATAGAAAATGAGGACCCGCAGAATTTACATATCAATAGTCTTGTCAATACTTGCCTTGCATGCAAGTGCTCAAAATACTAAAACATCTAAAGACACTACTATTAAGGGCTCTACTATTGAGATCATGCAGGCTTATAAACCTGAGGTAAAGCAAATGCAGAAACCCGAAATGGTCCCTACCCTTGCACCCACAGATACCACACATCCTAAATTCAATTACGTAGTCCCGCAGCAATCCTTATTATATACCTATAGCTCCCCTGCCCTTCGCCCGCTTGCATTGGGCAAAGACACCGCAGGCAAAAAACTACAGAACTACGTAAAAGCAGGTGCAGGTAATCTCTCCACCATTTTCCTCGATGCAGGCCTTAGCAAACTCACCTGGAAAGATTATGAAGCCGCTCTTCACCTGCACTATCTCTCCCAGGATGGTTCTATACAATATCAGCAGGTATCGCTTGCAGGCCTGGAAGCCGATGGCAACCTGCACCGTGATGGCAATAACTGGCATGCTTTTTTGGATGCTAGCCGCAACCAATACCATTATTATGGTTACGACCATGACATCTACAATCCACCATCCGATTCATTAACGCAAACCTTCACAGGCATTCATATTGGCCTGGACATGCAAAATGAAAAACCTGGCTATATGGGCCTTAATTATCATCCGGCTGTTTTCGCATCCCTGTTTAAAGATGCATTTAAAGCCTCCGAAACTACTTTGGGTTTTGCAGTCCCGGTGTCAAAAGACATTGATTCTTCTTTGCAGGTACTGGCAGCTATTAACGCCACATTTACACAATTCTCCGGCCCATCGCAAAGCACAGGCAATAATATTTTCCAGATAGCTCCCGGTGTAAATTATCATAAAGACCTCTGGAGCATACACGCCACCTTAAGCCCCACTTTCGGCAAAGACAATGTCTTTTTTCTTCCCGATATAGTTGGCTATTATCATCTTTCCCAATACGGCTACCTGGCAAGCGCAGGCTGGCAAAGCACTTTGCAGCAAAACAGCTACGAACAATTAAGTGCAGAAAACCCTTACATGTTCAATACCTATACCATTCATCAAACCCACCGCGACGAGGTATTTGCAGACCTAAAAGGCTCATTCGGAAATCACATTTCGTTTTCCGGGCGCCTCAGTTGGTGGCAATATGGCAACCTGCCGCTCTTTATTAACAACCTCGGAGACCAGAAACAATTTAATGTTATCTACTACGAAAAAGTAAACGCCGTTTCATTGCAGGCAGCCGGGCGTTATGACGTGGGCAATACCTTGTCATTAGGGTTAAGTCTCGCCTATTTCAACTTCTCTTCAGGCTCCGGCAAAGTATGGGGCCAGGCCCCCTTGCGCATCAAAAGCGATCTTTCCTTCCGCCCCATCAATGAACTCATCTGCACCGCCTATATGTCTGTGCTGGGCGGCACACAGGCACTCAATGCCAGCCAGCAGGCAGTAACATTGCCCACGGCACTCGATATTGGCGGCAATGCAGAATACTTTATCATACCTCGCTTATCACTTTTTTTACAGATAAATAATATTCTAAATAACAAATACCAGCTATGGCAGGGATACCAGGCATATGGTCTGAATTTCTACGGTGGCCTGCGTTTAAAATTTTGATCTCACGATTGACAGATTTTGCAAAAAACTATGCAACAAAATATAGGTAGAGACGCAATGCATTGCGTCTCTACTGAATACACAA